>JAEYRT010000068.1 GCA_023435325.1 Pseudomonadota bacterium
GGCCCCGTCCGGAAAGACCTGCAGGAACCGCTCGTAGTAGCCCAGCACCGGCGTGACCTGGGTCTGCTGGAGCATGATTTCGGACAGCCACACGCGGTAAGGGTCACGCGTTTGCTGCCAAGGCAGATGGTTGCGGCCATGGCTGGCCTGCCACTGAACGACGTCGGTGGCGATGGAAGGCAGAAGAGGAGTCAAAGGAGGAAGCAACAAAGCGGGATCGTGGAGTCATTCATGCAGCTTCAGCTGCTTGCAGCGATGTCTTGTGCACCTCGGAGCCAGCATCCGCAGCATGCGCTGCTCCTAGCTGCCTGGGCGTGCTTGGCTTGCATTGTGCATCGCGCTGGCAGGTCAGTGAGACTTGGAGGGCCTTTGACAGCGGGGACAGTGATAAGTGCTGCGCTGCCCCTGCCGCAACAAGGCGATGGGCGTGCCGCACTGTACGCATGGCAGACCCTCGCGCCCATACACCTTGGCCTGCAGCTGAAAGTGCCCGGGCATGCCATCGGCATTCGAAAAGTCACGCAAGGTCGTGCCACCGCGCTCCACGGCCAGCGCTAGGATCTCCTGAATCGCCTGAAACAGGCGCCGGGCCTTGACAGCGCTGATGGTGTTGGCCGGCGCCGTGGGTGCAATGCGGCTTGCAAACAGCACTTCGGAAGCGTAAATATTGCCCACACCCACCACCAGCTTACCGCCCAGCAGCAAGGATTTGATCGGTGTGCGGCTGGCCTGCAGCCCGGCATAAAAACGCGCCCAGCTGAAGTGCCCGGCGTCCAGAGGCTCCATGCCCAGACCTTCCAGCAGCTTGCGCGCCACGGGATCGGATTCGCCCTGCGTGGCAATGACCGCACCAAAGCGCCGAGGATCATGCAGGCGCAGCACGCCCTTGTCCGTACGCATGTCGAAATGCTCATGCGCCCCCAGGGTGGCGGGCAGGTCCGGGGCAAATCGCAGGCTGCCAGACATGCCCAGATGCAGCATGAGCATGCCCTCATCCAAATCCACCAGCAGATATTTGCCGCGCCGGCGCACTTGCCGGATGTGACGCCCCACCAAAAGCGCCGGTTCACAGCCCAACGGCCAGCGCAGCGGCTTGCCCATGGTGACGGACAGGACTTTGGCACCTTCTATCTGCGCGGCAAAGCTGCGGCGCGTGACTTCAACCTCGGGAAGTTCTGGCATCTGATGATTTCGCTCACGGCAGGGAAAGGCTTGGATTATTATGGTTCGATGGCATCTACACTTCGCAATTGGCGCTTGGCCCTGCTTTCCGCATTCGTTCTCGGAGCGCTGCCATCCTGGGCGCAAGAATCACCTGCGTCTGCAGCCCCTGAACATGACAGCCCGCCGTCATACACTCCATCCGCTTCCGAGGCAGCCACGGTTTTGAATGCAGAGCTCTTTTACGAGCTTCTGGTCGGGGAGATGTCAGCCTATCAGGGCGATGCCACCAATGGCGTTGCCCTGCTCCTGGAGGCCGCGCGCCAGAGCCAGTCCGAAGCGCTTTATCAGCGTGCCGCCGAAATCGCCTTGCAGTCGCGCTCGGGCCAGCGGGCCTATGCGGTCGCTTACGAGTGGAGCAACAACTTTCCGCAGTCACGAGCAGCCAACCGCTTCATGCTGCAAGTGCTCTTGATGCTCAACCGGACCTCCGAATCCCAGGAGTATTTGAACCGGGAAATCGCCTGGGTGCCAACCAATGCCAAGGCAGCCACTTATCTGGCCATTGCACAGCTGTACAGCCGTGCGAGTGATAAGGCGCTGGCCGCCGCCGTTGTCGAGCAGGCGCTGCAGCAGGATGTCACCCGCCCCGAGCTGGCCCCTGCTGCGTGGGCCACGATTGGCCATCTGCGCCTGAACGCCCAGCAACAAGAGCTGGCCCTGCAGGCGCTGCAAAATGCCCATCGGTATGGGCCGCGCGATGGCGCCACGGCCTTGCTCGCCCTGGAACTCACGGAAGCAGGCATCGCGACAGCAGAAGATTTCGCGCAGGACTATATGCGTGGCACCCCTGCGCCAACCATCCGGATGGCCTATGTCCGCATTCTGCTGGCACAAAATCGTCTGGAAGAAGCACAGGCCCAGCTCACACCACTGCTGCAGGCGCAACCGCATATGGCCGATGCCTGGATGACGCAGGCTACCATCCATGCCCAGCAAAGCGAATGGAAAGAAGGGCAAACAGCCTTGCTGCGCGCGGAAACGCTGCTGATGCAGATCCCCCATGAGGCGCAGCGCAACCACGCTCTGGGGCAAGCCTATCTGCTCGGCGGCCGCATGGCGCTGCAGCAAAAAGACTATGCACAGGCCGTGGCTTGGTTCGACAAGATTCCCGGTGGTGCCCAGGAACTGAATGTGCAAAGCCTCAAGGCCCACGCCCTGGCCAGGCAGGGCAAACTGGCCCACGGCCGCGCCTTGATTCGTGCCGTACCGGCCGACACGGCCCAGCAAGCCCTGGAAAAGCGCCGGGCTGAAGTTGCCTTGCTGCGCGACAACCAAGCTCCCCAGGAAGCTTATCTCTTGCAGCGCATGCTTTATGACCAGCAGCCTGACGATGCAGACATCGCCTATGAAACGGCCATCTTGGCCGAGCGTGCCGGCAAGACCGACACCATGGAAAGCATTCTGCGTGCACTGATCAAGAAGCACCCGGACTACTACCATGCGCTGAATGCGCTGGGCTACTCGTATGCCGACCGCGGCATTCGCCTGGAGGAAGCCAAGCGCCTGGTAGAGGCCGCCTTGCGTCATGCACCAGATGACCCGTTCATCACCGACAGCCTCGCATGGGTGGAGTTCCGCCTGGGCAACAAGGCCGCAGCGCTGGCATTGCTCGAAAAAGCCTACGCTGCCCGCGATGACGTAGAAATTGCCACCCATCTGGGCGAAGTGCTGTGGAGCCAGGGCGAGCAGTCACGCGCCCGCAGCATCTGGCGCAAAGCGCTTGAGCGCGATGCGGACAACACCACCCTGCGCGAGACCTTGCAGCGCCTCAACGTCACTCCCTGAGCCATGGCACAACGCTTCACCCCTTCGATATGGCTTGCCTGCGGCCTCCTGGGCACCGCACTGCTGGCTGGCTGCAGCCAAGCCTACAAGCCATCCAGCGCGCAAATACAAAACGCACAGACATGGTATGGACGCATGGGCCTGCAAGTGCACGACCCCATGGCGCAGGAGCAATCTTTCAGTGCCTCCTTCCAGTTGCAAGGCTCTGCGGAGCGCGGCAGCCTGGACGTCTTCAATCCCCTGGGTTCCCAAATCGCCAAGCTGCAATGGCAACCCGGTGCCGCCTATTTGCAGCAAGGTGAACGCATCACGGCCTCTGATTCTCTGGATGCGCTGGTCCAGCAAAGTCTGGGCACTTCTTTGCCCGTGCCCGCGCTCTTTAGCTGGCTGCAAGGCCAGAGCGCCAGCGTGCCTGGATGGCAGGTGGACTTGAGCCGTCATACCGAAGGCCGCATTACGGCACAACGCTTGTCCCCCTCTCCTCAGGCCACGCTACGCGTGGTGCTGGATCACGCCAATTAATTGCGCCCTGTTCCTCGGTTTCATGCACAGCCTTTACGACGTACCGGCTCCCGCCAAGCTCAATCTATTCCTGCACATCACCGGCCGCCGCCCAGATGGCTATCACCTGCTGCAGTCGGTTTTCATGCTGATCGACTGGCAAGACAGCCTGCATTTCGAGCGCCTGCACACAGCTGAAATCTCGCGCCAGGATCTCAACACCGAAGCGCCGCAGCTGCCTCCCGATGATTTGTGCGTGCGCGCAGCCCAGGCCCTGCAAGCCGCCACCGGGTGCACCCAGGGTGTGCGTATTGCCATTGACAAACGTATCCCGTCGCAGGCGGGCATGGGGGGCGGTTCCTCCGATGCAGCCACCACACTGATCGCACTGAATCGACTGTGGAAGCTGAACCTGTCGCGCCAGACGCTGGAGCACATCGGTGTACGGCTGGGCGCGGATGTGCCATTTTTCATCCGCGGTCACAATGCCTGGGTCGAAGGCATCGGTGAAGCCATCACGCCTTTGTCTGGCGCTGCGGCTTTGCCGCCACAGGCGTTTTGGGTCATCAAACCCTCTGCAGGCGTGGAAACCCCGCGCATCTTCGCCGCACCTTCTCTGCAACGAGATACAAAGCATGCTACAATCGAAGACTTTGCTGCAAATCACTACGGCTTTGGCCACAACGACTTGCAGCCTGTTGCTGAAGCTTTGTGCCCGGATGTGCTGGAAGTCAGAAATTGGCTTCAATCACAAAAAATGCATGCTACAATGACGGGCTCGGGAAGTGCAGTATTTGCACAAGCTAGCAAAGTTTTAGATTTAAACGCTGCGCCTAGCAGCTGGCAAATCAGGCTTTGCAGGAATCTGGAAAAACACCCACTGCTGCATTGGGTTCCAGAATAAACAAGCTACCGGTTGATTGTTATCGTCGACAATTGACCAGTGTAGGGGAGTCGCCAAGTTGGTTAAGGCACCGGATTTTGATTCCGGCATGCGAGGGTTCGAGTCCTTCCTCCCCTGCCAAATATCTTCATGCGTTTAAGCAAACCCAATACTGGGAAGCTCATGCAATCCAATAATTCTGAATTCGTGGTTTTTACGGGCAATGCCAACCGTGGCATGGCCGAGGAAATCGCCCAGCACCTCCACACCTCTTTGGGCGCAGCCGACGTTGGCCGCTTTTCCGACGGTGAAGTGACCGTAGAGATCAAGCAAAACGTCCGTACCCGTGATGTATTCGTGGTGCAGCCTACATGCGCACCCACCAATGACAACCTGATGGAGTTGTTGGTGATGGTCGACGCCTTGAAGCGTGCTTCGGCCCAGAGCATCTGCGCGGTGATTCCCTACTTCGGCTATGCCCGCCAGGATCGCCGTGTGCGCTCGACCCGTGTGGCCATTACGGCCAAGGTGGTCGCCAACATGCTGCAGGCTGCTGGTGTGAACCGCGTGCTGACCATGGACTTGCACGCCGACCAGATTCAGGGTTTCTTCGATATTCCTGTCGACAACATCTACGCCTCGCCCGTGCTGCTCGGTGACCTGAACCAGAAGAAGTACGAAGACCTGATCGTCGTCTCTCCTGACGTGGGTGGTGTGGTGCGCGCACGTGCGCTGGCCAAGCAACTGGGTTGCGATCTGGCCATCATCGACAAGCGTCGCCCCAAGGCGAACGTGTCGGAAGTGATGCACGTGATCGGCGACATCGACGGCCGCAACTGCGTGATCATGGACGACATGATCGATACCGCAGGCACCCTGGTGAAGGCCGCCGAAGTGCTCAAGCAGCGTGGCGCGAAGAATGTGTATGCCTATTGCACACACCCCATCTTCTCGGGCCCTGCCATCCAGCGTATTTCCGAAGGTTCGGCGCTGGACGAAGTCGTGGTGACCAACACCATCCCGCTGAGCCCTGCCGCCCAGGCGTGTGGCAAGATTCGCCAGCTTTCCGTGGCACCGCTGTTTGCCGAGACCATGCACCGCATTTCGTCGGGCGACTCGGTCAGCAGCCTGTTCCAGGACTAAGTTTTTCCTTCGGGATATGTACAGCCTCCTTCGGGAGGCTTGCGTTTTCCGGAGTTTCACCCAGGGCAATGCCCTGGATATCAACCGAGTGGGACTGGTCGCGGTCCACTCATAACGGAGTTAGTTATGCAAATCGTCGCAACATCGCGCAATCTGCAAGGTACGGGTGCGAGCCGCCGCCTGCGTATTACTGGCAAGACCCCTGGCATCGTTTTTGGCGCCGGCCAAGACGCTGTGAAGATCGAAGTCGATCACAACAACCTGTTCCACGCCCTGAAAAAGGAAGCATTCCACACTTCCATCCTGGACATGGAACTGGATGGCCAGACAACCAAGGTTGTGCTGCGCGACGTGCAATTCCACCCCTTCAAGCCTCTGGTGCTGCACATTGACTTCCAGCGTGTGGACGAGAACACCAAGGTGGAATCCAAGGTGGCCCTGCGTTACGAAAACACCGAGCAGTCTCCTGCTGTAGTGACCGAAAACGGCGTGGTGACTCCTCTGATCACCGAAGTTTCCGTGCTGGCCACTCCCGCCAAGACTCCCGAATTCATCGCTGTGGACCTGTCCAAGCTGACTTCCAAGACTGTTCCCGGTCTGCAGTCCGTGAAGGCTCCTGCTGGCGTGAAGATCATCGCTCGTGGCGCGAACAAGAATCCTTCGCTGGTTTCCATCAAGCTGCCTGAAGTGGCCGCTGCTGCCGCTCCCGCTGCTGCTGCACCTGCAAAGAAGGGCAAGAAGTAATTCTTGTGCTTCGGCAGACACAGCCCTGCGGGGCTGTGAACCCAACAAATGGCCCACCTTGTGTGGGCCATTTGTTTTGCGGCGCCTCTTTCATGCACCGCTGCTAATTACATAATCCCATCATGATCAAACTGTTTGTGGGCCTTGGCAATCCTGGCCCGGAATACGAAGACACCCGCCACAATGCCGGTTTCTGGTGGATCGACGGCCTGGCCCGCGAACTCAAGGTGCATCTGCAGCCCGAGCGCAGCTACTGGGGCATGGTGGCGCGCACCAATATCCAGGGGCAGGCCGTGTGGCTGCTGCAGCCGCAGACCTTCATGAATCTGTCAGGCAAATCCGTCGGTGCTCTGGCACGCTTTTTCAAGATCAAGCCAGAAGAAGTGCTGGTCGTGCATGATGAACTGGACTTCGAACCTGGCCAGATCAAGCTCAAAAAAGGCGGCAGTCACGGTGGACACAACGGCTTGCGCGACATCCATGCCCAACTCGGCAGCCCGGATTACTGGCGCTTGCGTGTGGGCATAGGCCATCCCGGGCAAAAGGGCGAGGTCTCGGGCTGGGTGCTGAAAAAACCGCCGCAAGAGCAATGGAATGCCATCCACGAGCAAATTGATCGCAGCCTCAAGGCCTGGCCTTTGCTTGTGGCTGGCGACATGGACAAAGCCACTGCGCAGATCAACACCAACAAGCCAGCACGTCCCAAGCCACCACGCAAGCCTGCACCGGATGTGGATGCGGCAGTGGTGGACAAAAAATCCTAAAAAAATTGACTGTCAATGCTTGCTAGCTTGCTAGACCAGCATTGACAGCCAATGTGATGGATGTTTTGCAGCTTCAGATTTTTTGTGCCTGTGCCTGCAGGCGCTCAAACTTCTGCAGCAAAGTCTCTTTGTTTTCCACAAAGTCAGGGTTGACGGGAATGCAAGACACCGGGCAGACCTGCATGCACTGCGGCTCATCGAAATGGCCGACGCATTCGGTGCATTTGTGTGGGTCAATCTCGTAGATCAGCTCCCCCATGTAAATCGCGTCATTCGGGCACTCTGGCTCGCAGACATCGCAATTGATGCACTCTTCGGTGATCATCAGAGCCATTGCACACCTCCCCGGCCAGGAGCCGCAGGCAGGCAAACCGCTCTTTCAAAAGTGTTCAGCGCAGGGGACATACGTGCAATTATCGTGTGCTAGCCTGCCGATCAAGGCATAGTGCCCACACTTCCATGCTTTGCACTAAGGGATTTGCCGCTATGCTCGGGGCCCGCTACGTTTTTGCCCGCCTTGCTTCATGAGTGTTTTCCTCTTCAAACGTCTGCTCACCTTGATGGCTACCTTGCTGGGGGCATCGGTGGTGGTGTTTGCCGTCCTGGAGATCCTGCCGGGCAATGCGGCGCAAGTCCTGATGGGCCCCGATGCAGACCCGGAAGCCGTGGCCGCCATGGCCGAGCAACTGGGGCTGAACCAGCCTGCGCTGCAGCGCTATACCGACTGGATGCTGGGTTTTTTCACGGGCAATCTGGGCAATAGTTATGCCTATGGCTCCCCGGTGTGGGAACTGGTGCAAGAGCGCCTGGCCCTGACGCTGCCTCTGGCCGTGCTGGCCATGTTGATCGCCTCCGTGCTGGCCCTGCTGGCCGGTGTGTACGCGGCATCACGCCACAACAAACTGGGCGATGTGGGCATCATGGGGCTGGCACAGCTGGGCATTGCCATCCCGAACTTCTGGTTTGCGATTTTGCTGATCCTGCTGTTCTCGGTGAAGCTGCAGTGGTTTTCCGCGGGAGGATTTCCGGGCTGGAGCGAAGAGATGGGCGGGGGCTTCTGGCCTGCGCTGCGCGCCCTGTTGCTGCCGGCGATTGCTCTGGCCGTGGTGCAGGCGGCGATTCTGGCGCGCATCACGCGCTCGGCCGTGCTGGAGGTGATGCGCGAGGACTTTGTGCGCACCGCCCGTGCCAAGGGCCTGAGCCAGCGCGCCGTGCTGTGGGGCCATGTGCTGCGCAATGCCATGATTCCCGTGGTCACCGTGATGGGCTTGCAGTTTGCCAACCTGCTGGCCGGCACCATCGTGGTGGAAAACGTGTTCTATCTGCCTGGACTGGGCCGCCTGATCTTTCAGTCGATTGCCAACCGTGACCTGATTGTGGTGCGCAACTGCGTGATGCTGCTGGCGGCCATGGTGATTGCCGTGAACTTTATTGTGGATGTCCTGTACGCCATCATTGACCCTCGCGTGAAAGCCAGCGACTTATGAGCCAGTCACGCACCACCTTGCTGCAGCGCGGGCTGCGCCACCCCAGTTTTGCCATTGGCGCCGTGCTGACCCTGATTCTCATAGGTACGGCCTTGCTGTCCTTGGTCTGGACACCGTGGACCGCCTATGACATGAACATGGAAGCCAAGCTGCTGCCCCCCAGCCAGCAGTTCTGGATGGGCACGGATGCCTTTGGCCGCGATGTGCTTTCGCAGATCATGGTGGGCGCACGCAGCTCGATTGCCGTGGGCCTGATTGCGGTCGGCATTGGCCTGGCGTGCGGCGTGAGCCTGGGCTTGCTGGCGGCAGCCATGCGCGGCTGGGTTGAAGAAATCATCATGCGCCTGTCGGACTTCACGTTTGCCTTCCCGGCGATTCTCTCGGCCATCATGATGACGGCCGTGTTCGGCCCCGGCATGGTCAACGCCATCATTGCGATTGGCATCTTCACCATTCCCACATTTGCACGCATCACGCGGGCATCGGCCAATGCCATCTGGGCGCGCGAATACATCATGGCTGCACGTGCCTGCGGCAAGAACCGGTTCAGCATCACCTTCCAGCACGTGCTGCCCAACATCCTCGGAGTGCTGATCGTGCAGGCCACCATCCAGTTTGCGCTGGCCATCCTGGCCGAAGCCGCCCTTTCGTACCTGGGGCTGGGCACCCAGCCCCCTCAGCCCTCGTGGGGCCGCATGCTCAGCGATGCACAGACATTGATGTTCCAGGCACCGCTGCTGGCGGTATTCCCCGGCGTGGCGATTGCCCTGTCGGTTCTGGGCCTGAACCTGCTGGGAGATGGTCTGCGCGACGTCATGGACCCGCGCCTGCACCGCCAGCGCTGAGCCAACGGAGACATCCATGCCCTTGCTTGAAGTCACCGGACTCAATCTTTTCTTACGCGGCAGCCAAGGCACGGTGCAAGCCCTGCGCCACCTGTCGTTCAAGCTCGAACGCGGCAGCGCGCTGGGCATCATTGGCGAATCGGGCAGTGGCAAATCGCTCACCGTGCAGACTCTGATGGGGCTGCAGCCTGAAAACGCCACCGCCACAGGCAGCATTGTGTGGGAAGGCCGGGAACTGCTTGGCCAGACGGAACGCCAGTGGCAGTCCTTGCGCGGCAACCGCATGGCCATGATTTTTCAAGAGCCCATGACGGCGCTCAACCCCGTGCACACCGTGGGCCGCCAGGTGGCCGAGCCTCTGGTGCGCCACAAGGGCATGGACAAGGCCAGTGCCCTCAAGGCTGCCACCGGCCTGCTGGAGCGCGTAGGCATCCCCAACGCTTCCGCACGGGTGCGCGACTATCCGCACCAGTTCTCGGGGGGCCAGCGTCAGCGCATCACGATTGCTATGGCCCTGGCGTGTGAGCCGGATCTGCTGATTGCCGACGAGCCCACCACAGCACTGGACGTGACCGTGCAACAGCAAATTCTCGACCTGATCAATGATGTGGTGGCCGACCGCAACATGGCGCTCATCCTCATCTCCCACGACCTAGGCGTCATTTCGCAGAACGTGGACGACATGATGGTCATGTACGGGGGCCAGATCGTGGAAAGCGGCCCGACAGCGGCCATCTTTCACCACATGGCCCACCCTTACACACGTGGATTGATGGCGGCACGCCCGCGCCTGGATGCGCCGCGCCAGCCCAGTGGCAGGCCGCATGACTTGTTCACCATCCCCGGCAGCGTGCCGGCGCTCCAGGACTTGCCACGCGGCTGCACATTTGCCGGCCGCTGCCCGTTCACAGAGCAGCGCTGCCATGAAGACAAGCCCCCGCGCGTCGGCATTCCGAGCTTCCAGCCCCATGAGGCGGAGTTCAGCAGCCTGGGCGTGCATCAGGTGCGCTGCCTGCGACCGGAGGCCATGCGCCCCGGCAACATGGAGGCGTGGAAATGAAATCCGACAACATCCGGGCACCACTGCTGGAACTGCAGGGGGTCGAGAAAACCTACCGCCTGCCCCGTCGCCAGCTGTGGCAGGCACCGCCCCAGGTACAGGCCTTGCAGCAGATCGACCTGCGGGTCTACAGCGGTCGCAATATGGGTATTGTGGGTGAGTCCGGTTCGGGCAAAACCACGCTGGCCCGCATTGCCATGGCGCTGGACATGCCCAGTGCTGGTCAGGTACTGTGGGATGGTCAGGACATCCACCAACTGGCAGGCCAGGACCTGCGCGCCGCGCGACGGGACTACCAGATGGTCTTTCAAGACCCCTACGGCTCGCTGGACCCACGCATGACGATTGCGCGCATCGTGGCCGAGCCACTCGAAGCCCTGAGCCGCATCAGTCGCGCCGAGCAGCGCGAGCGTGCGGCTGAAGCCCTGGATCAGGTAGGCCTGCAAAGCGCGGATCTGCTCAAATATCCGCATGAGTTTTCAGGTGGTCAGCGCCAGCGCATTGCGATTGCACGGGCACTGATCACACGCCCCAAGCTGATCGTGGCCGATGAGCCCGTGAGTGCGCTGGACGTCTCCATCCAGGCCCAGGTGCTCAATCTGATGCTGGATCTGCAACAGCGTTTTGGCATGACCTACCTGCTCATCAGTCACGACCTGGCCGTGGTGAACCACCTGTGCGATCAGGTGGTGGTCATGCAGCAAGGCACGATCGTGGAACAAGGCACGCCCCAGCAGCTGTTTACGCATGCGCGTCACCCCTATACGCAGACGCTGCTCAACGCCGTGCCACAAATTGCCCCGGGCCGTGCACGCGCCATGCGCCAGCTGCGTGCCAGGGTCAACACCAATTTGGTGTAAAAAGCGGGCTGCCATGTTCGTGGCAGCTGCAGTGCGCGGTACAAGCGCAACAGCCCACCTTGCGATCCTTTGAGACAACCCGGAGACCCTGAACCATGATTCCTCGCCGCAGTTTGCTGGCGTCCGGCGCCTTGAGCGGCTTGACAGCCTTTTTGCCCTTGCACAGCCTGGCGCAAAACAAGAAAGACACAGTGAACCTGGCCCTGACACTGGAACCCCCGGTGCTTGACCCTACTGCCAGCGCTTCCTCGTCCATTGCGGAAATCACGCAGTACAACATCTTCGAGACGCTGACCAAGATCAATCCTGACGGCAGCGTCTCGCCCCTGCTGGCCGAGAGCTGGGAAGTCTCCTCCGACCTCAAGACCTACACCTTCCGCCTGCGCAAGGGTGTGAAGTTCCAAAATGGTGAGCCCTTCAGCGCCGACAGCGTGAAGTTCTCGTTCGAGCGCGCCGGCGACGAAAAAAGCACCAATAAGGACAAACGCACCTTCGCCAACATGAAGGTGCAGGTGATCGATACGCACACCGTCGAGGTGGTGACCGAGGAAATCGATCCCGACTTTTTGTTTGTCATGGGCCAGGGCACTTCCATCATCGTGGAGCCCAAGAGCGCAGGCACCAACACCACCAAACCCGTCGGCACCGGCCCTTACAGACTGGGACAGTGGCAAAAAGGTGCGTCGGTCACGCTGCTCGCCTGGCCCGAGTATCGCGATGCGGCCAAGATCCGCATCAAGCGCGCCACTTTCCGCTTCATTCCCGACTCCGCGGCCCAGGTGGCTGCACTGCTCGCCGGCGACGTGGACGCTTTCCCGCGTGCCACCCCGCGCAGCGTGCCGCAATTCGAAAAGAATCCCCGCTTTCAGGTCATTGTCAGTGGCTCGCGCGCCAAGACCATTCTGGCCATCAACAACGGCAGGAAGCCACTGAATGATGTACGCGTGCGCAAGGCGATTGCCGCCGCCATTGACCGCAAGGCCATCATCGCCGGTGCCGCCGAAGGTTATGGCGTGCCCATCGGCAGCCACTACGTCCCCGGTGCCTTCGGCTATGTGGACACCACCGGCATCAATCCGCACAACCTGGACAAGGCCAAGGCCCTGCTGGCGGAAGCCGGCGTCAAGCTGCCCCTGCAGCTCACCATGACGCTGCCCCCTGCCCCCTATGCGCGTCAGGGCGGCGAAATCGTAGCCGCGCAGCTGGCCAAGATCGGCATCGAAGTCAAGCTGCAGAACGTGGAATGGGCGCAGTGGCTGTCCGGCACCTACGGCAACAAGCAATACGACCTGACCATGATCAGCCACGTCGAGCCGTTCGACCTGGGCAACTTCGCCAAGCCGGATTACTACTGGAACTACAACTCCAAGGCTTTCCAGGACCTGTTCGAGAAAATCAAGCACACACCCAAGCCCACCGACCGTGCGCGCTTGCTGGGTGAGGCGCAGCGCATGCTGGCCAACGATGCCGTACATGCCTTCCTGTACCAGCCCCAGTGGGTGACGATTGCCAACAAGCAGCTGCGTGGTCTGTGGAAGGACATGCCGGTATTTGTGAACGACCTGTCGTCGATGTACTGGTCCGACAAGGCCTAAGCCCGCAGGTTGCAGTTTAAAAACGAGAGCTGTCAGCGCTTGATGGACAAGGGTTTCAGATAACTATCTATCTGAAACCCTTTGTTTATCAGCGTGAGCAGCTCTTATTTTTGTGCAGTTGCCAGACGTACTGCCAGCCCCAGGAACACCACACCAGCCAATCGGTTGAGCCACCATTGCGCCCGCGCCGAGCGCTGCAGCAGGGCACCAAACACGCCCGAGAAACAGGCAATTGCCCCGAACACCAGAAACGTTGCCAGCACGAACAACAGGCCAAAGTACACGATCTGCACGGCCACACTGCCGCGCGCGGGCACGGTGAATTGCGGCAAGAAGGCCAGAAAGAAAATCAGCACCTTGGGATTGGTGATGTTCATGACCACGCCGCGCCCCACCATGCGCAGGGCCTCCCGGAAGGGCAAGGTCTGCACCTCCACTGCGGCCCGGGGCGTGGCGCTCGTGCTGGATGGTGCACGCAGCGCACCCCAGGCCAACCAAGCCAGATAAGCTGCACCACACCATTTGAGCACTGTGAACGCTGTATTGGAGGCTGCAAACACCGCCGCCAGCCCCAATGCCACCGCCGTGGTGTGCACCACAATGCCCAGGCACAACCCCAGCACCACGCACATGCCCACGCGCCAGCCCCGCTGGATGGACTGCACGAGCACGAACAGGTTGTCAGGCCCGGGGCTTAGCGCCAGCAGCAGCGCCACCCCGAAAAAAGCAAGCAAAGCATCCCACGCAGGCATTTGGCAAACCGTGTTTCAGTTGTTGGTACAGACTGCGATTGTGCGTGGGCAAGGGCGGTGCTGCCAAGCAGCTGCAGCACACGTTGCTACCGTAGCCCTTCCTACTATTGTGTCTCCGGCTTGTACGGGAGAGCGGCTCATCCGGCTCCGTGCACTTCACATCCTAGGCCCGAGCCATAGCCGACGTCCAGGCCGGCACTGTGCATTGTCAAAAGGGC
Source organism: Pseudomonadota bacterium (assembly GCA_023435325.1). Lineage (GTDB taxonomy): Bacteria > Pseudomonadota > Gammaproteobacteria > Burkholderiales > Burkholderiaceae_C > Comamonas. Next base: position 13,862 of record JAEYRT010000068.1, read on the forward strand.
CTTCAGCGCGGGTCCAGCCCTGGCTGGGCATGAATTGCGCGCACACGCGCTGGCCATCGTGCTTGCTGGCCCACCAGTACCACGGCGCAGGTGCGGCCCAGGCGGTGGCTGCGGCCAGCAGGCACCCGACAAGGCACCAGCGTGTGTTCTTCCATCCGTTTTGCATGGGGCAGACTTTAGCCCAGACCCTCAACCATCACACCCAAGGCGAGCAATACCGCACCATCCAGACACGTCAGACGCATGCCCTATCTCGCAGGAGCCCGTGAAACAAAAAAGGCTGCGCAATTGCGCAGCCCTTGTCTGTACGTGCTCTGTAGAGCCGCTGTCCCGATCAGTCCGCCTTGCGGCCCGGGATGAGAGACAGAAACTCGCGGCGCAGCGTGGGGTCCTTCAGGAACGCACCGCGCATGACGGAGTTCAGCATCTTGCTGTCCTTTTCGCGCACACCGCGCCAGGACATGCAGAAATGCGAGCATTCCATGACCACGGCCAGTCCATCAGGACGGGTTTTTTCCATGATCAGATCGGCCAGCTGGATGATGGCCTCTTCCTGGATCTGCGGGCGACCCAGCACCCAGTCCACCAGCCGTGCGTACTTGGACAGCCCGATCACATTGGTGTTCTTGTTGGGCATCACACCAATCCACACCTTACCCATGACGGGGCACAGGTGGTGGCTGCAGGCCGAACGCACGGTGATGGGGCCGACAATCATCAGCTCATTGAGATGCTTGCCATTGGGGAATTCGGTGATCGAAGGCTGCGGCAGGTAACGCCCGGCAAACACTTCCTTCAGATACATCTTGGCCACACGGCGGGCCGTGGCCTGGCTGTTGTGGTCATTGGCGGTGTCGATCACCATGCTGTCGAGCACGCCTTGCATCTTGGACTCGACCTCGTCGAGCAACTGTTCCAGCTCGCCAGGTTCGATAAAGTCTGCAATATTGTCGTTGGCGTGAAAACTGCGCCCCGCCGCCTGCACCCGTTCACGAATCTTGACGGATACGGGGACCCCTTGCTGCTCATCGGCAGCGGGCTTTTTGTCAGATGCGGCAACCAAATCTTGAAACATGGGCGGCATGGTAACAGTGAATCGGCGCGCCGGCAGCGCCCAAGGATTTCTTCACCGCCTCAGAGTTTGAACTCTGCAATCAAGGGCAAATGGTCGGACATGCGCCACCAGATACGCCCCTGCGGCACTTGCAGGCTCACGGGGTCCAGGCCGCGCACATAGACATGATCCAGCTGCGCCAGCGGCAGGCGCGCCGGATAGGTGAAGGTGCTGCGGTCTCCGTCATATTCATACAGCCCGAAACCCGCCAGCATGCGCTTGATGTGATTGCCCCAGTCGTTGAAGTCCCCGGCCACCACCACAGGTGCGCCCGGTGGCACTTCACGCTCGATGAAATGGTGCAACTGGTTGATCTGGCGCACACGGCTGCCTGCAATCAAGCCCAGATGAACGACCACGGTATGCACCGAGCGGCCATGGAACATGACTTCTGCATGCAGCAGGCCACGCTGCTCAAAGCGGTGATCGGACACATCCAGATGCTTGACATCGCGCACCGGCCAGCGCGACAGCAGCGCATTGCCATGCTCGCCGTCCCGGGTGACGGCATTGGTGTGGTAAATCGCCTCATAGCCTTCGGGCGCCAGAAACTCGGCCTGGGAAACCTTGGGCCAGTTTTGAAAATACGTTTCTTCGCGCCGGTTCATCTTGCGCACTTCCTGCAGACAGACGATGTCGGCATCCAGCTGCTCCACGGCCAGCCCCAGGTTGTGGATTTCCAGGCGCCGCGTTGGCCCCAAGCCTTGCACCCCTTTGTGAATGTTGTAAGTGGCCACACGCAAAATACCAGGCTCGGTCGGCAGAATCAGGCCGGAGTCGGTAGTGGCAGTGGCGGGCAGGGGGGGCGTGGACTCAGGCGTCATGCGAAGAGATAACTGGCAAATGGAGGATGGCCTCGGCATTCGAGGGCGCATAACAGCGATCAGCTGCCTCACGCCAAGCATGCCAAGCAAATGCGGTGTGCTCGCGCGGATTCAAGGTGACGTGCGCGTAGGACGGCACCTGAAGCCCGAACACCCGCTCGGTATTGGTACACGTACCCGGCGGGTAACGATGCAGCCATTGGGGATAGATGGGATAGATGTTCTCCAGTTCCCAGTCGCGCAGCAGACAACTCGGGGCATGGGCGTTGATGCCGGTTTCTTCCCACACTTCCCGGGCCGCCACCTGCTCCCAGGGTTCATCCGGGCAATCCTTGCTGCCGGTGACCGACTGCCAGAACGCCTGACCGCGGCCGTCGCCCTGGCTGCGTTGCAGTAGCAGCACCTGCCAGTCAGGTGTGTGAATCACCACCAGCACCGATTGCGCAATTTTGTAAGGCTGGGTCTGCATGCGTTCTATCTTCACACCGGATGGCACACACGCAAACAAAAAGCCTCTGTGTTTCCACAGAGGCTTATCAAGTTTTTCAAGCTTTAACGTTTGTGCAGCAAACCTTGTCAGCTATTTTTTTCAAGAGCGCTCTATCACGATGCCTTGACTGCATCGGGGTTGCGCAGGCGAATGTGCAATTCGCGCAGTTGCTTTTCGTCCACGGGCGAAGGCGCCTGGGTCAGCAGGTCTTGGGCACGCTGGGTCTTGGGGAAGGCAATCACGTCGCGGATCGACTCGGAGCCGGTCATCAGCGTGATCAGACGGTCCAGACCGAAGGCCAGGCCACCATGGGGAGGCGCGCCGTACTGCAGTGCATCCAGCAGGTAGCCGAACTTGGCACGCTGCTGCTCGGGGGTGATGTTCAGCGCAGCGAACACCTTGGCCTGCACGTCAGCGCGGTGGATACGCACCGAGCCACCACCCAGCTCCCAGCCGTTGAGCACCATGTCGTAGGCCTTGGCAATGCACTTGCCGGGGTCGGTGGCCATGAAGTCTTCGTGGCCGTCCTTGGGCGAAGTGAAGGGGTGGTGCACGGCCACCCAGCGGTCTTCTTCCTCGTCGTGCTCGAACATGGGGAAGTCCACCACCCACAGCGGCGCCCACTTGTCTTCGAACAGGCCGTTCTTCTTGCCGAATTCGCTGTGGCCGATCTTCAGACGCAGCGCGCCGATGGCGTCGTTGACGATCTTTTCCTTGTCGGCGCCAAAGAAGATCAGATCGCCGTCCTGGGCGCCCGTGCGCTTCAGGATTTCGGCAATCGCGGCGTCGTGCAGGTTCTTGACGATGGGCGACTGCAGGCCGTCACGACCCTTGGCCACTTCGTTGACCTTGATCCACGCCAGGCCCTTGGCACCGTAGATCTTGACGAACTCGGTATAGCCGTCGATCTCGCCACGCGAAATCTGTGCACCACCAGGTACACGCAGCGCCACCACACGGCCACCCTTGGTGGTTGCGGGGGTGGAGAACACCTTGAAGTCCACGTCGGCCATCACATCGGTCAGCTCGGTGAACTCCAGCTTCACGCGCAGGTCAGGCTTGTCCGAGCCAAAGCGGAAAGCCGCATCCTGGTAAGTCATGATCGGGAACTCGCCCAAGTCCACATTCAACTGTGTCTTGAACACTTCGGTGATCATTTGCTGGAAGATCGCACGGATTTCCTCTTCGTTCAGGAACGAAGTTTCGCAGTCGATCTGGGTGAATTCTGGCTGGCGATCCGCACGCAGGTCTTCGTCGCGGAAGCACTTGGTGATCTGGTAGTAGCGGTCAAAACCGGACACCATCAGCATCTGCTTGTACAGCTGGGGCGACTGGGGCAGCGCGAAGAACTGACCATCGTGCACGCGTGAAGGCACCAGGTAGTCACGTGCGCCTTCAGGAGTGGACTTGCCCAGCATGGGGGTTTCGATGTCGATAAAGCCCAGCTTGTCCAGGAAGTTGCGCACCTGGATCGAAGTCTTGTAGCGCAGCATCAGGTTGCGCTGCATCTGGGGACGGCGCAGGTCCATCACGCGGTTGGTCAGACGCACGTTTTCGGACAGGTTCTCGTCATCCACCTGGAAGGGAGGCGTCACGGCGGCATTCAGCACGTTCAGCTCGTGGCACAGCACTTCGATCTGGCCACTCTTGAGCTTGTCGTTGGTCGTGCCTTCAGGACGGGCACGCACCACACCCTTGACCTGCACGCAGTATTCGTTACGGATCTCTTCGGCCACCTTGAACATGTCAGGGCGGTCAGGGTCGCATACCACCTGCACATAGCCTTCGCGGTCACGCAGGTCAATAAAAATCACACCGCCGTGGTCACGACGACGGTTCACCCAACCGCACAGGGTCACGGTTTCGCCCATCAGGGCTTCGGTCACAAGACCGCAATATTCAGAGCGCATGGCCATGGTCTATCTTCCTGCGCCTCAGGGGACGCGCTTTTTGGGTTGTTTATCGTTCTTCGTCCGGTACGGGCAACGGCGGCGGCACCACCACACCCATGGAGACGATGTACTTGAGCGCAGCGTCCACGCTCATGTCCAGTTCCACACAGTCACTCTTGCGCATCATCACGAAGTAGCCACCGGTGGGATTGGGCGTGGTTGGCACGAACACGCTGACAAATTCGTCGCGCAGGTAAGCTGCCACCTCGCCTGCCGGCGTGCCGGTGATGAAACCGACGGTCCACACGCCTTCACGGGGCCATTGCACCAGCACTGCCGTGCGAAATGCATTGCCACTGTCCGAGAACACCGTGTCCGAGACCTGCTTCACGCTGGAATAAATCGAGCGTACCACCGGGATACGGGTGATGACGGCATCACCCCAGGACACCAGCTTGCGGCCCACAAAATTGCTGGCAATGGCACCGATGGCCAATAGCACCACCAGGGTCAGCACCACGCCAAAACCGGGAATGTGCATGCCCAGCAAGCGCTCGGGTTGCCAGTCCGCAGGCAACAGGTACAGGGTCTGATCTAGGGTGCTGATGATCCAGTGCAGCACCCACACGGTGATCACACCGGGCACGACCACCAGCAAGCCGGTCAGCAACCATTTACGCAGTGCAGACATAGATGGGGGCTCAGGCCTCAGTCGCTGCAGGGCAGCCCGCTGCAGCGCAAGCGCTGCCACCGTTGTCACACGCCGGCGCAGAAGCCGCTGCGCTGCTGGTGCTGCCGCCTTTGAAGTCCGTGGCATACCAGCCTGTGCCCTTGAGCTGAAAGCCCGGTGCAGTCAGCTGCTTGGAAAATGCTGCAGCGCCACAGGCCGGACAATCGGTCAGCGGGGCATCGGACATCTTCTGGAGAACATCCTTGGCGTGGCCACAGGCGCCACACTTGTACGCATAAATCGGCATAGCTTCAGATTCGCTCGGCGTTGGACTTGGATTCAGGGAATTCGAAAAACCTTTAATTATAGGCGGCCCTACTTTTTTGCTGCAGAAATGGCCTGCACCCGACAAAAACAAAGGGCGCACAGGGCGCCCTTTGTTTTTGTCGCTGTGACGTCAGCGCCCTGCAGTGCGGACTCAGACTGCGGAGCCCTGGTAGTGCACGACCTCATCCTTCTGGTTGGCGATGTACTGGGGCGCCAGCGAGCCAAAGATCATGCCGGTGAACGCACCGATCAGGCCCGCCAGTTGCTGCGGGAAGATGTCGGCCCAGCCGGGGATGAAGATAAAGGTCAGCCACACGCCCAAGCCCAGCGCCACGGCCAGCAAGGCGCCTTGCGTGGTGGCACGTTTCCAGTACAGGCCAAAGACCAGCGGCACAAACGCCCCCACCAGCGGCACCTGGTACGCACCGGCCACCATTTCATAGATGGAGCTGTCCTGCATGCTGATGGCATAGACCAGCACGCAGATGGTGAACACCACCACGGTCACGCGCATGGCCATCAGGGTCTGCTGGTCGCTCATGCCGGGCTTGATGTTGCGCAGCACGTTTTCGACAAACGACGTCGAAGGCGCCAGCATGGTGGCTGAAGCGGTGGACATGATGGCCGACAGCAGCGCACCAAAAAAGGCGATCTGCAGCGCCACGGGCATGTGCTCCATCACCAGCGTGGGCAGAATCTTTTGCGGGTCATCGGCCATCAGGGTGGCTGTCGCTTCGGGCATGATCAGCACCGCCGCCGTCACCACAAACATGGGGATGAAGGCAAAAAGAATGTAGAGCGAACCACCAATGATGGGCCCCAGGCGCGCAACGTTCTCGTCCTTGGACGACATCACGCGCTGGAACACGTCCTGCTGCGGAATCGAGCCCAGCATCATGGTGATGGCTGCCGCAAAGAAGAACAGCCAGGTGGTGGCATCGGCCTCCACGGGGAAGAACTGCATCTTGCCTTCGGCCACGGCGTAGTCGATGACCTTGTCGGCACCGCCGGCCAGATCGCCCGCAAACCAGGCAATCGCCGCCAAGCCCACGCAGATCACGATCATCTGCACCAGATCCGTGATGGCCACCGACCACATGCCCCCGAACAGGGTGTAGATCAGCACGATCACGGTGCCCAGCACCATGCCCTGCACCAGCGACATGGCGCCGCCGGTCAGCAGATTGAACACCAGACCCAAGGCCGTCACCTGTGCCGCCACCCAGCCCAGGTAGCTGAAGATGATGATGATGGAGCACAGCAACTCGATCACCTTGCCGTAGCGCAGACGGTAGTAGTCACCGATGGTGATCAGGTTCTTCTTGTAGAGCTTGTACGCGAAGAACAGCCCCACCAGGATCAGGCAGAAGCCCGCGCCGAAGGGGTCTTCCACCACCCCTCCCAGGCCTTCTTCGACAAATACGGCCGACACGCCAAGCACCAGCTCGGAGCCGAACCATGTCGCAAACGTGGTCGCAACCACGATGTACAGCGGCAGGTTGCGACCGGCCACCGCATAGTCCGCCGTATTGTTCACGCGACGCGCTGCATAGAGGCCAATGCCGATCGACACCAACAGGTACACGGCAATAAAGGTAATCAGCATGGTTGCTGCTCCCCCGGGTTAGGAAATGAAGAGGTTGTAGAAAAATCGAGGCGCGATTATGGGCACTAACCAAGGCAGGACGCTGAAAATTTCATGTGTTGTCTGCTTGGAACCACAAATAAAAAAGAGCACCTCACGCTTGACTCACAAGGGTTTGAGATAGTTTTCAATCTCAAGCCCTTGTAAAACAAGCGCAAAGCGCTCTTCTTTTCAGTAAATAAGCGCCCGCTATCGCAGCAAGCGCCTGCTGTTGCCGACTAGAAAAATATCCGTACGCGCGTAAGGACTTGCATGGCCAGCATGCCGAATGCAAACCCCAGCCCGCCGTACACCAGCCCTTGCAGCAGTCGATTGGTGCGACGCTGCTCTCGAAGCAACTCCTGTACCAGTTGCTGGTCGGTGCTGTTTTTCTGCTGCAGATAGCCGTAGACCAGGCGCGGCAGCTCGGGAATCAGCTTGGCGTAACGCGGTGCCTCTTCCTGCAGCTCGCGCCAGAAGCGCTGCGGGCCCATCTGCTCCAGCATCCATTTCTCCAGGAAGGGCTTGGCCGTGCTCCACAGATCCAGATTGGGGTCCAGCTGGCGTCCCAGCCCCTCGATGTTGAGCAAGGTTTTCTGCAGCAGCACCAGTTGCGGCTGAATCTCCACCTGGAAGCGGCGCGAGGTCTGGAACAGGCGCATCAGCACCATGCCCAGCGAGATTTCAGCCAGCGGGCGGTCAAAGTAAGGTTCGCACACGGCACGGATGGCCGCTTCCAGCTCTTCCACGCGCGTGGTGGCAGGCACCCAGCCGCTTTCAATGTGCAGGGCGGCCACACGCTTGTAGTCGCGGCGGAAGAAGGCCAGGAAGTTCTGCGCCAGATATTCCTTGTCAAACTCGGTGAGTGTGCCGACGATGCCAAAGTCCAGCGAGATATAGCGCCCGAAGGTCTGCGGCTCCAGACTGACCATGATGTTGCCCGGGTGCATGTCGGCGTGGAAAAAGCCATCGCGGAACACCTGGGTGAAGAACAGCGTCACGCCATCTCGCGCCAGCTGCGGAATGTCCACCCCGGCTTCGCGCAGGCGATCGACCTGGCTGATGGGCACACCCTTCATGCGCTCCATGACCATGACTTCGGCATGGCAGTAGTCCCAGAAGATTTCCGGGATCAGCACCAGATCCAGCCCTTCCATGTTGCGGCGCAGCTGCGCTGCATTGGAAGCTTCGCGCACCAGATCCAGTTCATCGTGCAGGTAGTTGTCGAACTCCGCGACCACCTGGCGGGGCTTGAGGCGCTTGCCATCGTGCGAGAGCTTTTCCACCCAGCCCGCCATCATGTGCATCAGGGCCAGGTCCTTGTCGATCACTGCCTTCATGCCTGGGCGCAGCACCTTGACCGCCACCTCACGCTCCTGCCCTTCGCGGTCACGGATGACGGCAAAGTGCACCTGCGCAATCGACGCGCTGGCCACGGGCGTGCGCTCGAACTGCACGAACACCTCGTCCACCGGACGGCGGAAGTTGCGCTCAATGGTGTCGATGGCGATCTGCGTGTCAAACGGCGGCACACGGTCCTGCAACTTGGCCAGCTCCTGTGCCACATCGGGTGGCATCAGGTCGCTGCGTGTGGACAGCACCTGGCCGAACTTCACAAAGATGGGGCCCAGCTGCTCCAGCGCTTCGCGCAGGCGCACACCGCGGGGAGCGTCCAGCTTGCGCCCCACGGTCAGCACGCGGCGCAGCAGGTCCAGCCAAGGGTGCTGAAAGCTGGAGAGCACGAGTTCGTCCAGCCCATAGCGCAGCACCACCCAGACGATGGTGAAGCCACGAAAGAAGCGGCTCATGGTTTCAGACGATCAGCGTCGCTGGCGGGTGCCCGGCTACCGACAAACTGACGCACGGCGCCTGCCACCGTACGTCCCAGGTTGGCCAGGGTGTGCGCAGGCACATCGCCCATGATGCGGGCCATGTCTTCTTCGACATCCCACTTCACGTTGTCGACCAGCCAGTTGATGTCGGCGGCCAGCTGCACGTCGCCTTCGATGCGCAGATTGGGCTTGCCGCCGCTGATGGCCGTCTGCGCCAGTGCCAGCGGATTGGTGTCCAGCACCTCCAGCTGCAGATCGGCTGTCGCACCTTCAGGCGCCAGATTCAGCAGCCCTGCAGGTGTGACCACCAGCGCCATGTTGAAATTGCGCCATTGGACGCGGGCCACGCGCCCCTTTTGGCGCACCAGGCGCTCCATGGCCTCGCGCTCCTGCATCAACACATGGTTGAGGAACAGCACGGCGCGCTGCTGGGTTTCGTGGACGAGCCAGCTTGGTGGCTGCACGACTTGCACCGCGCGCTCCACTAAGCCGTTCAGGAATGAAAAAGGGGACTGTGTTGCCATAGTCCCCTGATTATTCCTGAAGTGGAAGGATTTTTAGCCTAAGGCCTGTAAACCCGCTACCAACCAGCCGCTGGAATTGTCCTTGGGCTTGGTCATATTCCATACTTCGCGGAAGGGGCTGGGGCCTGCAGAGGGCTCTTCGCGGATGAGGCCGGAGAATTCCACACTGGCCATATAGGCATCGCCCAAATCCTCAATGCCCAGCAGTTGCGCATCGATCATGACCACGTCGGTCTGGTTCGGCGCACCGCCGCTCTCGGCTTCACGCTCTTCGAGCTGGTGCTGGATCTCGGAGAGCATGTCGTCCGTCATCATGGAACGCAATGTGGGCACATCGCCCTTGTCCCAGGCTGCCTGCAGCGTCACGAAGTTGCGCTTGGCGGCATCCAGGAAGCCCTGGGCATCAAAGCCTGCAGGCACATCCCACTGGTTGGCGGAGGCACCCAGGCCAGCGCCGATGATGGAGCCATGACCACCGGGAATCTGCTCCCAGGGGCGGGCCGATGCATCATTGCCCACATTCTGGGGCTTGTACTGGGGAGGTGTGGCCACGGTTTCGGGCGCCACGGGTGCGCCAGCGCCCTGGAAGGCAAAAGGCGTGGCCTGACGCGCGGCAGGCGCGCTCTTCTTGTTGGCACGGGCGCGCATGATGGCGCCGACGACCACCATCACCAGCAAGGCCAGCAGGCCGAACATCAGCATGTTGGCAAAGGCCTCACCAAAGCCCAGCGCATTGGCCAGCCAGGCCAAGCCCAGGCCCGCAGCCAAGCCGCCGAGCATGGCACCCCATGGTTTCTTCGCAGGCGCGGCAGCCGGTGTGGCAGGACGCGTGGCCGCGTTCTGCTGGGTATTTTGTTGTTGCGCAGAACGCGCAGGCGGAGTGGCGGGGGGCGTAGCCTGGCGCTGGGTGACGTTGCTCGACTGCTTGCCGAAAGAGCCTCCACCGCCCATACGCTTGGCCTCAGCCAAGGGATGCATGACGACCAATGCCGCCGCTAAAGTCACTGCCCACACCTTTTTCATCGTCGTTCTCCGCTTAATTCAAATTCAATGTTGTCAACCAAACCCGGCAAAAAAGCTATGCATGGGAATTCCCCTTGATTAGCACTTGATACCCACGTGCAGCGCGACGATGCCGGCTGACATGTTGTGATAGTCCACGTGGCCGAATCCTGCTGCCTGCATCATGGTCTTGAGCTCTTCCTGACCGGGATGCATGCGGATGGATTCCGCCAGATAACGATAGCTGTCGGGATCGCCCGCCACCATGGAACCCATTTTTGGCAGGATGTTGAAGGAGTACCAGTCGTAGGCCTTCTCCAGCGGCTTGGCCACCTTGGAGAACTCCAGCACCAGCAGTTTGCCGCCGGGCTTGAGCACGCGGTTCATTTCCTGCAGCGCCACATCCTTGTGCGTCATGTTGCGCAGGCCAAAGGCCACGCTGACCAGGTT
>JAEYRT010000119.1 GCA_023435325.1 Pseudomonadota bacterium
GGCTTCTCCCAAGCGGGTGATGGCTCCGGCCTGCCATTGTGGATTGAAAGCCAGGTCGCTTGGTGGGGTCAGCAACACGATCGTGGAACCAAGCAAAAAACGCCCCATTTCTGCGCCTTGTTCCAGCACGATATTCTGGTCTGAATATTCCCAGGTGCGAATCTCTCCGGAGCGTGGTGGATTGACCACTCCGTGCCAGACGGTGGCCATGCTGCCAACAATGGTGGCGCCGACCAAAACCATCACGAAAAGGCCGAACTCGCCCTCAAATACACATACCACGCGCTCATTGCGAGCAAATAGTCCTGGAACACCGCGAGCAGTTGCTGGATTGACCGAAAACAATTCGCCCGGAACATAAATCATGCGCTGCAGCCTGCCTGCACAAGGCATGTGGATGCGGTGGTAGTCCCGGGGGCTGAGATAAATGGTGGCAAAGTTGCCGTTTTCAAACTTTGCTGCAAGCTGCGCATCGCCACCTACCAACGCACGCGCAGAATAGCTGTGTCCTTTGGCCTGAAAAATCTGGTTGCCGTTGATTTTTCCGATTTGGCTGATGGCACCGTCTACAGGGCAGATCCAGTCGGCATTGGAAAGAGGGCGCACGCCATGCTTGAGGCCGCGTGTAAAAAAGTCATTGAAGGTGGCATAAGAAGCGGGATCTGCATCCTGTGCTTCAGCCATGTTCACTTTGTACCGCTTGATAAACCAGCGAATGACTGCAGTGGTGATCTTGCCTCCATGTAGATTGGCAAGATAGCCCATCAACTGCGTGAGTGCTTGTTTGGGAATGAGGTATTGAGGTAGGACCGAGAGGCGATCAGACACGAGTATGGGCTTGGTTCAAGGCAAAGATGCTGATTCTATCGGCAGTCATGAAGGCTATCTTCAGGGGATATGCCATGTTGGGTTCGCTGACTGCACAATGCAGGCTTGATTGAAAGGTGGCCAGTTCCTGATTTGTGATGCGGCCGCTTCTACAGGTTTTATGGCAGATCCTCAACGCAATTCATCTACCACTACAACTTTGGATGCAGAACGCGCTCAGCTCAGCCGCTGGGGTTTATGGCTGCGTAATTTCTTGCCTGCTTCAGTGCGGATCGGATATGCAGAGGCCGTGCGCATGTCTGTCGGGGTGGCCATCGGTTTGCTGATCACCGCCTTGCTTTCCCGCTGGTGGGGTGGCCAGGCAAGCAGTATGTGGATGGTGTCTTCTCTGGGGGCAAGCGCCATGCTGCTGTTTGGTATGCCGGCCAGCCCAATGGCGCAACCTTGGCCTGTGCTGGTGGGCACCGTACTTTCTGCCTTGGTCGGTGCAGGCGTGCAAATGCTCATTCCAGACACTGCGATTGCTTGTGCGGTTGCTGTCGGCCTGTCTGTGATGCTGATGGTGCCGCTGCGGTGTATGCACCCGCCGGGAGCTGGGTTTGCAGCCTATGTGGTGCTGGAGCATATCAACGGGGTTTCACTGGTCGCTTTTCCGATTTTTTTCAATGTCGCTGTGCTGCTGATATGTGCAGTGATCTACAACGCATTGACAGGAAGGCGTTACCCTCACCCCCAGCATTCCTTGAAGCGCACGGCCAATGCGCAAGGGCAGGGCGTCTTTGCACCGCAAGATCTGGATGCAGCGCTCAGTCATTACAACCAGGTGCTTGATATTAGCCGTGCTGATCTGGAAGGCTTGCTCTATATGGCAGGGCGTTCTGCCTTCAACCGCAATTTTGGCAATCTGCGCTGCATAGACATCATGTCTCAGCCTGTTTTTGCGGTGGAACCAGGCGTCGCGCAAAAGGAAGCCTGGGCCTTGATGCGCCAGGAACGGGTCAAGGCATTGCCTGTTGTGGATGCGGATGGGGTAGTGCAGGGCATCGTCAGTCTCTCGGACTTCGTGCGGCAAGCCACACAAGATACCTCGGAAGGTGTGATGCAGCGCTTGCGGCATTTGGTCATGGGGAGAAGCCACCAAGCGAGCAAAGTGGAAACACTCATGGAGAGTCCAGCGCAGACGGTCAGCGTCGATTGCTTGTTGGTCGACTTGGTGCCACTGTTCTCTGGAGGGGCTTGCCATCATTTGCCAGTGGTGGACAAGGATAACAAGCTGGTTGGCATCGTGACCCAGACGGATTTGATCCGTGCCCTGGGCCGTACCATCAGCATGCCCACGGATAACTAGAATTTGCGGAGATGGTGGGAGAGTTTGCATTGCGCAATCCATATGGCTTCACGATTGCTTTTGAATCTCGCTAACGCCTCTGTCTGGTCTGCCTGTCTTTTCCCGAAAGACGTTAAGAGCTGTGGGAAAAACGCTGTTTTCGTGTGCGAAATATGTGCCAATTGGGGCGTTTGCAATGTAAATCCCTTGATGCAGCTACAATTGCGGGCTTATTTTGTGGCTGGACTTGCTGCATTTTCGTGAGGCCCTGTTCGGTTTGTACCGTGCGTAATCTGCAGTTTATAGGTTTTAGCTCACCACGAGCTAGCTAGACGGGTCAAAGCAAAGGCGCCGCAAACTTATCTATTCATGAAGACCTGACTGAACATGGCAAAAGAAGAACTGATTGAAATGCAAGGCTCTGTGACTGAAGTTTTGCCCGATTCGCGCTTTCGCGTGACTTTGGACAATGGTCACCAGCTGATTGCTTATACCGGTGGCAAGATGCGCAAACACCATATCCGCATCCTGGCCGGCGACAAAGTGTCTCTGGAGATGTCACCTTACGATCTGACCAAGGGACGCATCACATTCCGTCACCTGCCCAATCGTGGCCCCGCACCTACGACATCGCGTTGATGTTGCTTTGCAAAGCAGTTCATATTTCTGCTTATAATCTAAGGATTGTCGGAGCGTAGCGCAGCCTGGTAGCGCATCTGCTTTGGGAGCAGAGGGTCGCGAGTTCGAATCCCGCCGCTCCGACCATTAGATTCAAGGACTTAGCTGAGAAATCGGCTAAGTCCTTTTGTCGTTCTGGGACTGAGGGGTAAACAAGAAATTTGCTACTTCCGCTTTTGCCACACGCCTAGCGATCATGAATGCCAACAGTCAGCATGCTTTGACCGAAGGACAGCTAAAGGCTGGTTGCTGTCTTTCAACGCCGCAAGACCAATGGTAATCCCCCCTTAAACCATTGCTCTGAGAAGTAGAGC
>JAEYRT010000136.1 GCA_023435325.1 Pseudomonadota bacterium
GCTTCCTGCCTTTCAAGGAAATCTCCAAGCAATACTTTGCCGAAGGCATCTCCCCCAGCCAGGCCCGCATCAACGATGTGATCAAGGAAGGGCAGGAGCTGATCGTTCAGGTCGAAAAGGAAGAACGTGGCAACAAGGGCGCGGCCCTGACCACCTTCATCTCGTTGGCCGGTCGCTATGTGGTGCTGATGCCCAACAACCCCCGTGGCGGTGGCGTCTCACGCCGCATCGAGGGTGAAGAGCGCGCTGAACTCAAGGAGGCGAAGGACCAGCTGGAATACCCCAAGGGCATGTCCATCATCGCGCGCACGGCTGGCATTGGCCGCACCGCTCCTGAGCTGCAGTGGGACCTGAACTACCTGCTGCAACTGTGGAACGCCATCGATGGCGCGGCCAAGGCAGGCAAAGGTGCGTTCCTGATTTACCAGGAATCGAGCCTGGTCATCCGCGCCATCCGTGACTATTTCAACAATGACATCGGCGACATCCTGATCGATACCGACGACATTTTTGAACAGGCCCAGCAGTTCATGGCCCACGTGATGCCCGAGCACGCTGCGCGTGTGAAGCGCTACCGCGACGATGCGCCGCTGTTCAGCCGCTTCCAAATCGAGCACCAGATCGAGTCGGCCTACTCGCGCACCGTGCAACTGCCTTCGGGCGGCGCCATCGTGATCGATCACACCGAAGCCTTGGTGTCGGTGGACGTGAACTCCGCCCGCGCCATCAAGGGCGGTGACATCGAAGAAACCGCCACCCGCACCAACCTGGAAGCCGCCGATGAAGTGGCGCGCCAGATGCGCCTGCGCGATCTGGGCGGTCTGATCGTGATCGACTTCATCGACATGGAAGAGTCCCGCAACCGCAAGGAAGTGGAAAACCGCCTGCGCGAAGCCCTGCGCCAAGACCGAGCCCGCGTGCAATTCGGCACCATCAGCAAGTTTGGCCTGATGGAGATGAGCCGCCAGCGCCTCAAGCCCGCGTTGAGCGAGGGTGCGCACATCAACTGCCCACGCTGCGGTGGTTCGGGCCACATCCGCGATACCGAATCCTCGGCGCTGCAAATCCTGCGCATCATCCAGGAAGAGTCCATGAAGGACAACACGGCTGCCGTGCACTGCCAGGTGCCGGTGGAAGTGGCTTCCTTCCTGCTCAATGAAAAGCGCACCGAGATTGCCAAGATCGAACTCAAGCAGCGCGTGTCCGTGCTCATGGTGCCCAACAAGTCCCTGGAGACCCCGCACTACAAGCTCGAGCGTCTGAAACACGACGACCCACGCCTGGAAAACCTGGACGCCAGCTACAAACTGGCCGAAGAGGTGGACGATGTGACCAAGGTCACACGCCGCTCTCAGGAACCTACCAACAAGCAAACCCCTGTCATCAAGGGCGTGCTGCCTGATACGCCGCCTGCACCCGAGGCGCGCCCTCAAGCCGCTCCTCGCGGCAATGCCAAGGGCCGCAGCAGTACCGGTTCGACGGCACACACCGCACCACGTACCGAAGTGCGCGAGCAAGGTTTCTTTGCATGGCTCAAGAGCCTGTTTGGCTTCGGCAGCAAGCCAGCCGCCGAACCTGTTGCTCCGGCCAAGCCTGAAGGTGAACGCCAGGGTCGCAACGGTGAGCGCAATGGCCGCAATGGCGAACGCAGCGGTCGCAATGGTGAACGCAACGGCCGCAATGGCGAGCGTGGTGAACGCAACAGCCGCAACGGCCGCAATGGCGAACGCAGCGAGCGCCATGAGAACGAAGAGCGCTACACCGAGCAGCGCAGCAATCGCCGTGGCGAACGCAGCACCGAGCGCGCGGAACGTACGGGCGACAACCAGCGCCCACAACGCGAAGGCCGCGAGCGCAACCAGCGTGAACGCCAGCCTCGCAATGCCGAGGCCGTGGAACAGCGCAACCAGCCAGCAACAGCCAGCGAAGCCGTCTCCACAGCCCCTGAGCAGCAAGAGCGTGCGGAACGCCAACCTCGCCGCGAACGTGGTGAGCGTCGTGAACGCCAGCCTCGCAATGCAGAAGTGCAGAACTTGGCCGCTGCAGAAAGCAGCGCCCAGGCCGCGGAAGCCACTGCCAATGAGCTGCAAGCGGCTGACGCACCCAGCGCACCTGCAACCCACGGTGAAGATGCGCCACGCAACGGCCGCCGCTCACGCGACCGTTATGGCCGTGACCGTCGCAATGGCCGCGAACGCAACCGCGAAGAGGCAGCAGTCAGCGAGGATCTGCCCAACACGGCGGCAGCCGAGTTGCCAGCGCAGGCCTTGGAAACCGCTGTGAGCACAGAAGACGCCGTCCAAGAGGCACCACGTCGGAGCTACTTCAGCCAAGTCACACCTGCGGCCACTGATGTTGCAGCGCCTGCTGCTGAAGTTGCACAGCCTGAAGCCCCCACGGATGCCGCCCTTCCTGTGGCAGCGCCCGCACCGGTAGCCGCTGCAGTCACGCCTCCCGCCGCGCCTGCCGCAATCCCGGAAAGCACAGAAGTTGCGGCACCCGCTGTGGCTGTCGTTGCGGAACCCGAGCCCGTCGCCTCGACGATGCCACGGGTGGCCTCCTATGCCTTGCCGGTCGAAGACCTGCAGCAACTGGCACGCGATGCTGGCCTGGAATGGGTGAATTCGGACGCAGAGAAGATTGCCGCTGTGCAAGCAGCCATCGCAGCCGAGCCTCAGCCTGTACGCATTCCCCGCGAACGCCCTGCAGTGGTGGTGGTGGATGAGGGGCCATTGGTTCTGGTCGAAACCCGCAAAAACCTGAGCGAAATGGCGCTGCCGTTTGAGCAAACTGCCAACCACGCGTAAAGCGTAAAGACAACGGGGGCCTAGCGCCCCCGCTTGCTTCTCATGCCTTGTATTTTTCTGACGGACCGAGCCTGATGCTGTTTTTGCTCTCTCCCGCCAAATCACTCGATAACGAACGCCCTCTGCCTGCCAGCCTGGGCCACACCCTGCCCCCATTCATAGAAGAATCGGCAGCCCTTATTGATACGTTGCGCCAGCTTGCGCCACAGGAAGTGGGAGCGCTGATGTCGATCAGCGACAAGCTGGCCCAGCTCAATGTGGCGCGCTATGCTGCATGGCCGCCCACATTCACGGCCGAGAATGCGCGCCAGGCCCTGTTTGCTTTCAATGGTGACGTGTATGAAGGCCTGGACGCCTACTCGCTGGCATCCGAAGACATTGCCTGGGCCCAGGAGCACCTCCTGATGCTCAGCGGTCTGTATGGCGCCCTGCGCCCTCTCGACTGGATGCAGCCCTATCGCCTGGAGATGGGCACACGGCTGAACACAACCCGAGGCAGCAACCTCTACCAGTTCTGGGGCAGCCGCATCACCCAGCTGATCAACGAACGCCAGAGACAGGACAGCCAGCCTATCGTGGTCAATCTGGCTTCCCAGGAATACTTCAAGTCCGTGGATACCAGTCACCTCAAGGCACGCGTCATCGAATGCGTGTTTGAGGACTACAAGGGCGGCAAATACAAGATCATCAGCTTTCATGCCAAGCATGCGCGCGGTTTGATGGCGCGTTTTGCCATCCAGCATCGCATCACGCAGCCTGATCAGCTGATGGCGTTTGACAGCGCTGGCTATGCCTATGCACCCGAAGCATCAAGCGCCAATCGCCTTGTCTTCCGGCGCAATCCGGCCTGAAGCCCTGCCACCTGCATCACCTGTCTTGTTATCCTGCCCTGGGAGGTTTGCATGTCACAGACCCTGGAACAATTGGTTGCTTCAGTACCCGGCAGTACACCGGCGTTGATGCGATGGATCCAGTCACAGCTGATCGCAGGGCACTCCATGGCAACACTGGAACAAAGCCTGCTCGCCAGCGGCTGGACACCCACCGTCGCCCAAGCCGCTTTGACCGCATGCACTGCGCCCTTGGCAGCTCCGCCTTCAGCGCCTGCAACGATCAGACCGGCAGGACCTGGGCCCAACTTGCAGCAGCATGTCGGTGACATCCATGTCGGGGACCGCCATATTCAGGTGCTGATGGCCATGCAGCATCCCCACGTCGTGTTGTTTGGCAATCTGCTCTCGGATGCGGAGTGCGATCAGCTGATCGCGGATGCCCGCCCTGCCATGGCGCGTTCGCGCACTGTGGCCACACAGGCTTCACGGGAAGAAATCAATCCGGATCGCACCAGCCAGGGCATGTTCTACACCCGAGGGCAAACGCCGGTAGTTGCTCGCCTGGAAACCCGCATTGCCCGATTGCTGCATTGGCCGGAGGAAAATGGCGAAGGACTGCAGGTACTGAATTACCTGCCCGGTGCACAGTACAAAGCCCATCACGACTATTTCAACCCCAAGGAACCCAGCAGCGCGGCAATCTTGCAAAGAGGGGGACAGCGCGTCGGCACCCTGATCATCTATTTGAACGATGTACCAGCAGGTGGCGGCACGTATTTCCCGGAATCGCAGCTGCGGTTCTACCCGCGCAAAGGCAATGCCGTGTTTTTTGCCTACCCCCATCCTGAAATTCAAACGCTCACGCTGCATGCCGGAGATCCGGTCCTGCAGGGCGAGAAGTGGATCGCCACCAAATGGCTGCGCGAGCGCGAATTCGTTTGATCTCCAATTGAAGTCAAAACAGCCCCAGACGCCTCACCACAAAGCGTCAGCAGCTATCGAAATCTATGAATACGCCCGAACAATCCCAACTCGGCAAAACCTCGGCCTATGCCGATCAGTACGACGCCGGCTTGCTGTTTCCCATCCCTCGCACCATCAAGCGCGAAGAAATCGGCATCACTGATGCCTTGCCCTTTTTTGGCGCGGATTTATGGACGGCATTCGAGCTGTCGTGGCTGAACCAGCGCGGCAAACCCCAGGTGGCGCTGGCACATTTCACCATTCCCTGCGAAACGCCCAACATCATCGAGAGCAAGTCATTCAAGCTGTATCTGAACAGCTTCAACAACAGTCGTTTTGACAGCCTGGAAGCCGTGCAGGCACGCCTGCGCGAAGACATCAACGAAGCACTGTGGCGCGGCGCGGCAGCACGCCTGTCGTCGGCCAGCGTGCGTGTGATGGCTGCCGATCATTTTGAATTCCAGCAAGTGCAGGAGCTTGAGGGTCTGAGCCTGGACCGCCTCGACATTGAATGCAGTGACTACACGCCACGCCCCGACCTGCTCAAAGCCGACCACGAAAACCCGCCTGTATCCGAAACCCTGGTCAGCCACCTGCTCAAAAGCAACTGCCTGGTCACGGGCCAGCCTGACTGGGGCAGCGTGCAGATCAGCTACACCGGCGCAGCCATTGATCAGGAAGGCCTGCTGCGCTACATCGTGAGCTTTCGCAACCACAACGAGTTCCACGAACAGTGTGTGGAGCGCATCTTCATGGACATCATGCGCCAGTGCCAACCGCTCAAGCTCAGCGTGTATGCACGCTATACCCGCCGTGGTGGCCTGGACATCAACCCTCTGCGCACCAGCCACCCCATGGCCATTCCGCACAATGTGCGTACGGCACGCCAATAAACAGCATGTGCAGCCAATAAAAAAGGAACCTCACGGGTTCCTTTTTTATTGGCCATTGCGGCGTCTTAGGCGGTGAAATTTGCTGGATCAAAGTCCAGCACATAGTTCTGTGGCCCTTTGGCTGCCACTTTGAGTGCGCCCACGCGATTGCCCAATGCGGCACACCGCGCCAGAGGCCACCCCTTTTCCAGACCATACAGCAAAGCCCCGCGCCATGCATCACCGCAGCCGGTGGGGTCGACGACCGCTTCCGCCTTCACAGGAACTACCAAGGTCTTTTCGCCTTGCTCCCAAACTTCACAGCCTTGCTCGCCCAAGGTCACAACCAACCCTTTCACCTTGGCTGCCAGGGCAGCCACTGTCAGCCCGGTGCGATCACACAGCATCTTGGCTTCGTAGTCGTTCACGGTGACCCAGGTGGCTTGTTCCACAAATGCCAGCAGCTCTTCACCGCTGAACATGGGCAGCCCCTGACCGGGGTCGAACACAAAGGGGATACCTGCTGCTTTGAACTGTGCCGCGTGCTGCATCATGGCATCGCGCCCGTCGGGCGAGATGATGCCGATGGTGGCCCCTTCACTGCCATCGATCACATTGATGTGGGCTTCCGTCATGGCACCGGGGTGAAAGGCCGTGATCTGGTTGTTGTCCTTGTCCGTCATGATCATGGCCTGTGCGGTGTAGCTGTCGTCCAGCTGCTTCACATAGCGTGTCTCAATCCCTTGGGATTGCAGACGCGACACATAAGCCGCCCCATCTTCACCCACAGTGGCCATTGGCAGCGGGTGTCCGCCCAGCAGCTTCAGGCTATAGGCGATATTGCCAGCACACCCGCCGAAATCACGACGCAGCGAAGGCACCAGAAAAGACACATTCAGGATATGCAACTGCTCTGGCAAGATCTGGTTCGCAAATTTGCCTTCAAAGCTCATGATGGTGTCGAACGCCAAAGAGCCACAAATCAGGGCGGGCATAGTCAAAATTCCGTTTCAAAAAATCAAGGGTAAAAGGCCATGACGCGATAGCCAGAGACGGGCAGGTTCAGGCCCTGGGTTCGCACCGGCAAGGTGGTGTTCCATTCACTGCGGGCTGCCAGCTCCGCCGGAGCACCAAGCTCCGCGGGCTGAAACACCTTGCGCACCAAGACTTGATCGTGGGCATCCGTGAGCGTCAGCTCCAGTGCAGGCGTGGCTACCGCCAGCGCTGCCTGGTTCTGGATGCTCAGATCGAGTTTGTAGTGGTAGGGCTGGGCATCTTGCACGAATGCAGAGCCGGTCAGCACCACGGCACTGATATCTTTATAGGGCGCTACCTCGCAACGCAGCGCCACACACATGGCTTCCAGGTGGCTGCGCCATGCAGGCTGCCAAGCCATCAGACGATTGCGCTCGTGCACCACAATCTGCAGCAACAAGGCCACAGGCAGCAGCATCAGCAACATGCCCATGACAAAGCGCACGCTTGGCTTGCTCCACCACGCCCTGCGCTGCGCCTGCTTCACGAAACCCGGCACGACGGCCTCCGTTTCAGACAAGGGCACCCCAGGCGCTGCAGGCTCTGCTGCCACCTCTGTGCCCGGCAGCGAGGCGATTTCCTCATCCGACGCCAACGCCGCGCCATGCGGCAATGCCTCTGGCTTGGGAGGATGGATAAAACGCACCACCTCCGCCCACATGCCAGCTTGTGCTTCTTCGGTCTGCAATGCCGCTTGCGGCTCCCAGTCGCGCGGCATCACTTGGGCAGACCCGGGATCGGCATCCTGTTGCAGCAGCGCCTCCTGCGGTTGGGCATCGCCAGCCATGTCCATGGCAGGCTCATGCTGCGAGACAGCTTGCACATGGTCTTGCGCAGCTGGCACCTCATCCAGCCATGCATCTTCGGGAATCGTTGCGGATACAGATGAGGAAGCTTGCTGCGGCCTTGCCCCATTCCATGGGGATTCCACCAATTCTGCGTCCCAGTCCTCCTCATGCTCTGGAGGTACGGGCAACTCATAGCCGCTGGCAGCGGCTTGCGGTATGCCATCGTGCTCTGTTTCCGCAGTGTGGACGGAGGGCTCCACCACAGGCACCTCGGGCCCTGCGGCCTCCTCTTGTGCCGCAGGCGAAAAGTTCACTTCTGATGCGGCCTCTGCAGAGCGCGCCACTGCAGCTGCCTCTGGAGCTCGCGTCGCATCCACCGGCTCAGCCTCGGTCGGTGGGGGTGGTGCTTGCAAGGCGGCATTCGCATCAAACACTTCCTGGCAACGGCCACAACGCACCCAGCCATCGGAGATGCGCAGTTGGTCGGTCACCACACGGAATTTGGTGCCGCAGGAAGGACAGCAGGTAATGAAGCTCATTGAGCGTCGATTGTAGGAGCAGCCACACAGCGCAGGCGAGCGAGGGGTGCGGCGCCATCCGCCACCTGGCTCGCCCGCCAAGGGCTTCAGGCTTTGCGAGCCGTCATCAGAATCCAGCCGTCCTCGCTGTCTGCCACGTCCAGCTGGATGTAGGGAGCGTAGGCTTGCTTGAGTTCATCGGCCTGGCGCTCCAGGATGCCTGCCAGCACCAGATGACCACCGGCCTGGACATGGCTGACCAGCAAGGGGGCCAGCATCTTCAGGGGCGTGGCCAGAATATTGGCCAGTACGGTCTGGTATTCGCCCTGGGCCTTGTCAGGCAGGCCAGCGCTGAGCGTGACATGATTGGCCTGTGCATTGAGCTCACAGGAAGTCACGGCATCGGGGTCGATATCCACGGCATCAATGTTTTCCGCGCCAAATTTGGCGGCACCAATGGCCAAAATACCCGAGCCACAGCCATAGTCCAGGGTGCGACCCAGGCTGCCCTTGGGCTGCTTGGCAATCCAGCGCAGGCACATGCGGGTCGTGGGGTGGGTGCCCGTACCAAAGGCCAGACCGGGGTCCAGGCGAATGCTGATCTTGGCACCTTCAGGCAGTTCATGCCAAGTGGGCACGATCCAGAAATCCGGCGTGATGTCCACCGGCTGGAATTGCGACTGTGTCAGACGCACCCAGTCCTGCTGCTCGACTTCGCGAATCCCCAGCACCTGGCAACCTTCAAAGAAGTCCTGTAGTTGCAACAGCGCCTGCGCCTGTTGTGCGGCTTCTTCATTGGGGAACAGGGCCACGATACGGCTGCGGTTCCAGCCCTCCTTGGGTGCGGGCATACCGGGTTCGCCAAACAATGGCTGCTCAGACTCGGTTTGTGCGTCCATGTCCTCGACCGATACGCTCAGCGCATCCAGTGCATCGAGCGCATCGCTCACATCTTCCACCCGCTCTTCGGGACACATTAGGTTGAGCTCATGCATGAAACTGATCCTTGAAGCTGAAAAAACGAAATGCTGGCCCTCGTTGCCAAGGGCCAGCATAGCTGGTTACATAGAACTGAAACGGGAACCGTTAAAGCCGCCCAGCAAATCGGAGATTTGCGGTTGAGACGAGGCGCTAGGCCGCAGGCAGTACATATGCGTACGACAAGGCCAAGCAACGACGTATCAAGGGCGGGTTGAACGGGTCTTAGCGCTTTTTACGCTGTTCCAGCCATTGCTCCAGATAGTGAATATTGGTGCCGCCTTCAGCAAATGCAGCATCCACCATCAGGTCCTGGTGCAAAGGTACGTTGGTCTTGATGCCTTCCACCACCACTTCCGACAGCGCCGTGCGCATACGGGCCAGTGCCTGTTCGCGCGTGTCACCGTGCACGATCAGCTTGCCGATCATGGAGTCATAGTTGGGCGGCACAAAGTAGTTGTTATAGACGTGCGAATCCACGCGCACACCTGGGCCACCAGGCATGTGCCACATACCGACACGACCGGGCGAAGGCATGAAGCTGTAGGGATCTTCCGCATTGATGCGGCACTCGATGGCGTGACCACGCATCTGGTTGTTGATCTCGCGCTGCGTGAAAGGCAGTTTTTCGCCAGCCGCCACCATGATCTGGGTGCGCACGATGTCCACACCGGTGATCATCTCGGTCACGGGGTGCTCCACCTGCACGCGGGTGTTCATCTCAATGAAGTAGAACTCGCCGTTTTCGTAGAGAAACTCGAACGTACCGGCACCGCGATAACCGATCTTCTTGCAAGCAGCCACGCAGCGCTCACCGACCTTTTCCACCAGACGACGAGGAATGCCTGGGGCTGGAGCCTCTTCAATCACCTTCTGGTGACGACGCTGCATGGAGCAGTCGCGCTCACCCAGATACACCGCGTTCTTGTGGGTATCGGCCAGCACCTGGATTTCCACGTGGCGGGGATTCTGGAGGAACTTCTCCATGTACACCGCAGGATTGCCAAACGCCACGCCGGCTTCGGCCTTGGTCATTTGGACGGCATTGATCAGCGCAGCTTCGGTGTGCACCACACGCATGCCGCGGCCACCGCCACCGCCGGCGGCCTTGATGATCACAGGGTAACCAATGGCCTTGGCAATGCGCTTGATCTGCGCGGGGTCGTCAGGCAACTCGCCATCCGAACCTGGCACGCAGGGCACGCCGGCCTTGATCATGGCCTGCTTGGCCGACACCTTGTCACCCATGATGCGGATGGAATCCGCTGTCGGGCCAATGAACTTGAAGCCGCTTTGCTCCACACGCTCGGCAAAGTCGGCGTTCTCGGACAGAAAGCCGTAACCAGGGTGGATCGCTTCTGCATCCGTCACTTCTGCTGCCGAAATGATGGCGGGCATGTTCAGGTAGCTCAGCGGCGAAGGTGCAGGCCCAATACACACGGCCTCATCGGCCAGTTTGACGTATTTGGCGTCGCGGTCGGCCTCGGAGTACACCATCACAGCCTTGATGCCCATTTCGCGGCATGCACGCTGGATGCGCAGGGCAATTTCACCCCGGTTGGCAACCAAAATTTTCTTAAACATGGAGGTCCTCGTTGTTCACCACCCCGCAAGGGGCGAATCGTTTATCTGGCAAGCCGACAGACTTTGCTGCAGGCCTGGGCAGATATCACTCGATCACGAACAGCGCTTGGCCGTATTCCACAGCTTGGCCGTTGTCGGCCAGGATACGGGTCACGACACCCGACTTGTCAGCCTCGATCTCGTTCAGGATCTTCATGGCTTCGATAATGCACAGTGTCTCGCCTTCCTTGACCTGGTCGCCCACTTCAACGAAAGCCTTGGCGCCAGGACTGGAAGCACGGTAGAACGGGCCCACCATGGGCGACTTCACTTGGTGTCCGGACACGGCTGCAGCGGCAGGCGCGGCCGCTTCGGCAGCAGGTGCAGCAACGGCAGCGGGTGCGGCGGCTTGCACGGGAGCAGCTTGTACGGGGGCTGCAACAAATTGCTGCACCACGTTACCACCGCTCTTGACGATGCGGACTTTGCCCTCTGCCTCGGTGATTTCCAGCTCCGAAACATTCGATTCGGACACCAAGTCGATAAGGGTCTTGAGTTTACGCAGATCCATGGAAGCTCCAACGGCTAAAACTAAATAAGGGCGCGAATTTACCCTAAATTGCACCTTCTGCGCGCTTCGTTAGATATTTTTCGTTATCGGCAAAGCGGTTTTTTGATGCGAATCCCTATCAAAACAGCTGCTGGATCAGCGCTTGACCTGCCATTGCGCGAGTTCCTGTTCGGAAATCTCACCGATTTTACGCTGCACGGGCTGCCCCTGCGCATTGAACAAAATCGTGAACGGCAGCCCACCATTGATATTGCCCAGGCTGCGCGTCAGACTCACTCCGCCAGCGCCTGCCAGCGCCACCGGAAAATCCAGTGGCTGGCGCGCCAGCCATTTGCTGACCGCTGCTGCCTGATCCACGGCAATGCCGAGCACCTGAATGCCATCTGCCTGCTCCCGGTTCGCTTGCGCAAAGCGGTTGATCAGAGGCAGTTCACGCACGCACGGAGGGCACCAGGTGGCCCAGAAATTCACCAGCAACGGCCTGTTGCGCAAACTGCTCAAGGCCAGCGCACTGCCATCAGGCTGAACCAGCTGCAGCTGCCAGAATGCATCCACCGCCGCGTCGTTACTGGTCATGCCCTGGCTCTGGTTCCAGGCCAGCCAGGCACCACTGCCTGCGGCGGCCAGTGCCACACCGCCAACCAGCCAGCGGCGGCGTGCCTGGTGAAAGTCTTGCACTTCACTCATTGTGCCTCCTGGGTCTGCAGCAGCTTGCGCAGTGCTGCCGTATCACCGCGCTGACTGCGTCCGCTGGCATCGGTTTTCAGTGCGCCGCGCAAATCGTCATAGTCATAGACCATGAGATGCACGCCCACGGTTTCGCCCAGCGGCTTGCACAGGCTGCTGATGCTCAGGGCATCCACGGTTTCCCCATTGAAGCCGGTCACCTGCGTCACGTCATAAGCCACGTTCTGGTTGATCAGGGCAATTTCGGCCGACTTGGAGTCATCACAGAATAGGCCGATATAGATGTCGGACATGCGCGTGGCCGTGCCGCGCCAGACCGCTCCGGCCAGATGGGGGCGAAACGCCTGCAGGCGCTCCATCCACACCAGCGCCAGCTCGCGCAGGGCGCGCAACTCCTGGGGCTGGGTGTCGGCGCAGAAAATCTCGATGTATTCACGCACCGCGCTTTCCAGCATGTCGTTATCGGGCAGCGGGGTACGGGCGGGCAGGCCCAGCTGTTTCACGGCGCGGCGCTTGGCCGGTCCCCATTCCAGCCCTTCTTCCACCACCATGCGCGCGGCGGTGTGGGCAATTTCTTGGGTTGCGGAGGATGAATACATGCCTAGTTCATACGAGGAAGCACTGAATCCGCCATTATGGGAAAACCGTGCGGGCCTTCCTGTTTCACAAGCACCTTCACCGCCATGGAGTATTTAAAAAAAGTAGCTTGTAACGCTTGTGTATAAAGGATTTCAGATAACAAACTATTTGAAAACCTTATCCACCAAGCGTTGATAGCTCTTGTTTTATCTAGCAACAAGGTTTTCCCCAGACTGCCAGCGCTTGCAGCTGGCCACCCGGTCTCCCCCCTTAGAATGCCCGACATGCATATTCATATCTTGGGCATTTGCGGCACCTTCATGGGTGGTGTGGCCGCACTGGCACGCGAGGCGGGCCATACCGTTACGGGCTGCGACGCAGGTGTCTATCCGCCCATGAGCGATCAGCTGCGTGCTCTGGGCATTGAACTGATTGAAGGCTTTGGCACGGAGCAGCTGGCACTGCAGCCCGACATGTTTGTCGTGGGCAATGTGGTCAGCCGCAAGCAACTCGAAGATGGTTCACCCAAGTTCCCCTTGATGGAAGCCATCTTGGATCAGGGACTGCCCTATACCAGTGGCCCGCAATGGCTGAGCGAACATGTGCTGCAAGGCCGCCATGTGCTGGCCGTGGCGGGCACGCATGGCAAGACGACCACGACCTCCATGCTGGCCTGGATTCTGGAATGCGCCGGCTTGACCCCTGGCTTTCTGGTCGGTGGTGTGCCGCTGGATTTCGGCGTTTCAGCCCGACTCGGGCAGAAAGCACCGGAACAAGAACGCCCCTTGTTTGTGATCGAGGCAGATGAATACGACACAGCCTTTTTCGACAAGCGCAGCAAATTCGTGCATTACCGCCCCCGCACGGCCGTACTGAACAACCTGGAGTTCGATCACGCCGACATCTTCCCGGATTTGGAAGCGATCGAGCGTCAATTTCACCATTTGGTGCGCACCGTGCCCGCTTCGGGCCGTGTTGTGCTCAATGGCATCGAAGAAGCCCTGACCCGTGTCCTGCACCAAGGTTGCTGGAGTGAACAGCGCACGTTCGGCGCAGCAGTGAGCGATTTCACGGCAGAAGGCGAACATCACGCTTTTGATGTGCTGCAGCATGACAGGAAGGTCGGCCGCGTCGAATGGAGCCTGAGCGGTGAACACAACCAGCTCAACGCTCTGGCAGCCATCGCCGCCGCCGAGCACGTGGGCGTCAGCCCTGCCGTGGCCGCCGAAGCCCTGGGCCGTTTCCAGAACGTCAAGCGTCGCATGGAGCTGCGTGGCAGCGTGGCCAACATCACCGTGTTCGACGACTTCGCCCATCACCCGACTGCCATCCGCACCACGCTGGACGGGCTGCGCCAGCGTGTGGGCCAGCAGCAGCGCATCCTGGCTGTGTTTGAGCCGCGCAGCAACACCATGAAGCTGGGCACCATGAAAGCACAGCTGCCCTGGGCGCTCAAGGAAGCGGATCTGGCGTTTTGCCACACCGCAGGTCTCGACTGGGACGCTGCCCAGGCTCTGGAGCCTCTGGGCGATGCAGGCTTTGTGGCCAACAATATCGGCACCGTGGTCGAACAGGTCATGGCCCATGTGCGCCCGGGCGACCAGATCGTGTGCATGAGCAACGGCGGCTTTGGCGGCATCCACGGCCTATTGCTCGCTGCGTTGCAGGCGCAATTCGGCACGGCCTAACACCCCATCCCCATCACCTCATAAAAACACCGACTGCAAGACAGTCGGTTTTTTGCGTGCGCCTCCAGCCAGTATCAATAACTGACTGCCATGGCAGGAATGTCCACCTTGACCACCGGACGGCCCAGCACAGCGTGCACCGCCCGTGCATAGGTCTGAAACCATGTTTCGTCACCCAGGCGATGGGCGCCTGCCTCACGCGCCACTACCAGCACCTTGTCGGCAAGCAGCACTTTTCCGCTGGGGCGCAAGGGCTCGCAGTCCAACGCCGTGAATTGCTCATCCAGCCAGCGGCGTGCTTCTTCATTGCTCATGGGCAGCAGCCTGTCCATGTTCGCGCTGAATTGCTGCCCCGCACTCAGCTGCACAATGACTTCACTATTCATGTTCTGCCTTTCTGCTTTCTGGATAACTTGGAAGAGAATTCGCTACCCGCACAGCTTAGCGACAGTGGCTGGCAAAGTTAAGGGCAAAAGCACGGTTCAGCGACGAAAAATAGCAAAAAAACAGGAGCTAACAGCGCTTATCCAACAAGCCTTTGCCTCAAAAGTCACCACCAAGACAATTGCCGATCCCCATGCCCACCCGGGCACGGGTGTCGCTCCATTCAATCGGCCAAGGCAGGTTGCTTGACTGCCGTCATGCTGCGGCGCACCTGCACCGCTTCGGACAGCTGCTCCAGCACGTCCAGCGTGTCGTTCCAACCGATGCAGGCATCGGTAATGCTCTGGCCATAATTCAGACCGCAGACATCATCCTTGCCGGGCGTGAACTTTTGCGCCCCCGCCACAAGATGGCTTTCCAGCATGACGCCGAAGATCTGCCTGGAACCTGCGGCCATCTGCGCCGCAATGTCAGCGGCCACATCCTTTTGGCGGTCGTGCTGCTTCAAGCTGTTGGCGTGGCTGCAGTCCACCATCAGACTGGCTGGCAGACCGGCTTTTTCCAGATCTGCACAGGCAGCCGCCACACTGGCTGCGTCGTAGTTGGGCGTCTTGCCGCCACGCAGGATCACGTGGCAATCCTTGTTGCCCTTGGTATGCACGATCGCCACCTGGCCATTTTTGTGCACCGACAGGAAGTGGTGGCCATTGCCGGCAGACTGGATCGCGTCAGTGGCGATGCGGATATTGCCGTCCGTGCCGTTCTTGAAGCCAATGGGCGCAGAGATACCCGAAGCCAGTTCACGGTGAATCTGGCTTTCGGTCGTGCGCGCACCAATGGCACCCCAGCTGATCAAGTCACCGATGTACTGGGGTGAGATCACATCCAGGAACTCGCTGGCCGCAGGCACGCCCATGCGGTTGATGTCAATGAGCAGCTGGCGCGCAATGCGCAGGCCCTCGTCGATGCGGTAGCTGCCATCCAGGTAAGGGTCGTTGATCAATCCCTTCCAGCCCACGGTGGTGCGAGGCTTTTCGAAGTACACACGCATCACCACTTCCAACGTGTCCTTGTACTGCTCGCGCACATCGGCCAGACGGCGGGCGTAGTCCAGGGCGGCCGCAGGATCATGGATGGAGCAAGGTCCCACGA
>JAEYRT010000138.1 GCA_023435325.1 Pseudomonadota bacterium
GCGCAAAAGGAGTTCGGCCATCTGCCCATGGGCTACACCCGCGCTCAGGCCATTTGCCAGTGGGTGCAGCGGCATGTGACTTTTCGTTCCAACACGTCCAATGCATCCACTTCGGCGCTTGAGACCATGGTTGAGCGCGTCGGAGTGTGCCGGGACTTTGCGCATTTGATGATTGCCCTGTGTCGGGCATGCAATATGCCAGCGCGCATCGTGACAGGCACGGACTATGGGGCAGACCCGGCGCTGGGGCCACCGGATTTTCACGCCTATGTCGAGGTGTACCTGGGCCATTGCTGGTATTTGTTTGACCCCTCGGGAACCGCGATTCCCATGGGCATGTTGCGCCTGGCGACCGGGCATGATGCTGCAGACGTGGCTTTTTCAACCATCTTCGGCTGTGTGCTCAGTGAGGCGCCGACCATCCACATCCGGGCAGAGCATGACGAAGCGCGCAACTGGCAATGGCCCGTGCATACGCACCTGGCGTTGTCTACGGCTTGAAAAAAGTGCTGCTTATGGCTTGTGCTGGTACAGATACAGATCGTCAGACCAAGTGGCCAGCCACTGCGGGCGGTACGCCACAAATACGGCGCACAGCATGCCGGTGACCACGGCATCTCCCCACGCCATGAGCCAGCGCGCGATATTGCCCAGGTCCTGGTTCACGCCCGGCAGGCTGTGGCCCAGCGCCGCGGACAGCAGTCCTGCGGCGAACAGGCTGAGCACCGTGCCGACAAAGCCGCGGCCAAAGATATAAACAAACACGCGAGTCCCCAGCCAACGACGCAGCAGTGCACCCCAGAGCATGGCCAAAGTAGTAGGCACCAGCCCATGCCAGACGGTCAACCGCAGAGCTTCGCTTGCGTCCAGCGTAGGCGAAAAAACATACGCCATGGCGCCTACCGCACACAGCGTGGGCACGGCCAGGGGCCAGCCCAGCGTCAGCATGACCAGGCAGGCACCAGACCATTGCAGTTGCAGCGGCATCTGGTGCAGGGTGGGCAGCGCCCACAACCAGGGCAGTACCACCAAGGTGGCGAGCAGTGGCGTCCACAGCGGCGAGCTGTCGCCCCGCTCCTGCGTGACAAGAGGTGTGCGGTTGGCGAGCTGACGCCAGGGGCGCATCAGCAGGGCGGTGGTCAAGGCCACCAGGAGCAGGGTGATTTCCAGCATGGAACGATTGTGCGCGGTGGCTGCTGATGGGCGCCAGCAGCAGATGCACCCCGCCCTTGCGTTGTATCAAGGCTTGGGGCGAATCGTGTTCACGCCGCCAGCGGCGTGCCCAAGCTGCGCAGCACATCACGCACCATCTGCGCGCGGGCCTTGGGGTCAGGCAGTTCGCGCTCAATGCGCAGCTTGTCGTTGCCCGCCAGCTTGATGTGCTTGTTCTTTTGAATCAGGCTGATGATGTTCATGGGGTCAATCGGCGGGTTGGGCTTGAAGGTGATGTTGATCACCCCGGGCGCCGCATCGACCTTCTGCACCCCATAAGGCTCGCACAGCACACGCAGGCGGTGGGTGTCGATCAGGGTGTGCGCCTGCGCTGGCAGCTTGCCAAAACGGTCGACGATTTCTTCGAGCAGGTTGTCGATCTGGTCGGTGGTTCTGGCTGTGGCCAGCTTCTTGTAGAACGACAGGCGCAGGTGCACATCGCCGCAGTAGTCGTTGGGCAGCAGGGCAGGGGCGTGCAGGTTGATTTCCGTCGTTGCCGCCATGGGTGCGAGCAGGTCGGGCTCCTTGCCGTTCTTGAGACTGCGCACGGCTTCGGCCAGCATCTCGTTGTAGAGCTGAAAGCCGATCTCCATCATGTTGCCGCTTTGGTTTTCGCCCAGCACTTCACCGGCGCCGCGAATCTCCAGGTCATGCATGGCCAGATAAAAGCCGCTGCCCAGCTCTTCCATTTGCTGGATGGCGTCCAGGCGCTGCTGCGCCTGCTTGGTCAGGCTTTCCACGTCCGGCACCATCAGATACGCGTAGGCTTGGTGGTGGCTGCGGCCCACACGGCCACGCAGCTGGTGCAGCTGGGCCAGACCAAACTTGTCGGCGCGGCTGATGACGATGGTGTTGGCCGTGGGCACATCAATACCGGTTTCGATGATGGTCGAGCACAGCAGAATGTTGAAGCGCTGTGCCACAAAGTCGCGCATCACCTTTTCTAGTTCGCGCTCGGGCATCTGGCCATGCGCCACGGCGATGCGTGCTTCAGGCAGGATGGCTTCCAGTGCCTGGCGGCGGTTTTCGATGGTTTCCACTTCGTTGTGCAGAAAGTAGACCTGGCCACCGCGTTTCAATTCTCGCAGCACGGCCTCGCGGATCACGCCTTGGCTTTCCGAGCGCACAAAGGTCTTGATGGCCAAGCGACGCTGGGGCGCAGTCGCAATCACGGACAGGTCACGCAAGCCTTCCAGCGCCATGCCCATGGTGCGGGGGATGGGCGTGGCCGTGAGCGTGAGCACATCGACTTCGGCGTGCATGGCCTTCATGGCTTCCTTGTGGCGCACACCAAAGCGGTGCTCTTCGTCGATGATGAGCAAGCCCAGGTCCTTGAACTTGACCGAACTGGACAGCAGCTTGTGCGTGCCCACGACGATGTCCACCGAGCCTTCACCCAGCCCTTGCAGTGCGGCATTGACCTCTTTGGTGGTGCGAAAGCGCGACACTTCGGCCACGCGGATCGGCCACTTCGAGAAACGATCAACCAGCGTCTGGTAATGCTGCTCGGCCAGCAGCGTGGTGGGCGCGAGAAAAGCCACTTGCTTGCCACCCATGGCCGCCACAAAAGCAGCGCGTAGGGCAACCTCGGTCTTGCCAAAACCCACATCGCCGCAGACCAGGCGGTCCATGGGCTGGGGGCTGATCATGTCGTGAATCACAGCATGGATCGCGGCCTTTTGGTCGGCCGTTTCTTCAAAACCAAAGTCCTGCGCAAACTGCTCGTAGTCCTGCGTGCTCAGGCGGAAGGCGTGGCCCTGGCGTGCGGCGCGGCGCGCGTAGATGTTGAGCAATTCGGCGGCAGCATCGCGTACTTGCTCGGCGGCCTTGCGTTTGGCTTTTTCCCACTGTGTGCCGCCCAGGCTGTGCAGCGGTGCGGATTCGGGCGTCACACCGGTGTAGCGGCTGATGTGGTGCAGCTGGCTCACAGGCACATACAGGACCGCGTCTTTGGCGTATTCCAAATGCAAAAACTCTTGCAGCGCGGGCGAACCGTCTTCGTTCTTCTGGCCCACATCCATATTGATGAGGCCGTGGTAGCGACCAATGCCGTGCTGGCTGTGGACCACAGGGTCGCCCACTTTCAACTCTGACAAATCCTTGATCAGCGCATCGACATCGCTGACCTGTTCTTGCTTCTTGCGGCGTCGCGTGGTACCGGTGGTGGCAAACAGCTCGGTCTCGGTGACAAAGTCAATGCCTGCTTCTATCCACGCAAAGCCGCGCATCAGGGTGGAGGTGGCGATGCCCAGCGGTTCATGTGCCGTGCTTTGGAACTCGAACAGCGAGTCAAATGCAGGTGGGTTCAGCTGGGAGGAGCGCAAAAAGTCCAGCAGGCTTTCGCGGCGGCCATCGCTCTCGGCCAAGATCAGCATGCGTCGCTTGGCGGACTGGACGTGCTGCTGCAGGCGCTGCAAGGGGTCTTCCGCTCCGCGCACGACCGACAGATCGGGCAGCTTTTGGAAGATGGCGCTGTCTTGCACATCTTCCACGCCGGGGCGCAGCGCCAACTGTGGGTAAGGCTTGGCCGTGGTGTAGAACTGGTCGGCACTCAAAAACAAGGATTCTGGCGGTAGCGCAGGGCGTTCGGGGTCGCCTTGCACCAGGCGGTAGCGTTCCTTGGTGTCCTGCCAGAAGCGCTGGAAGGCGGGCTCCAAATCCCCATGCAACACCAGCGTGGCATCGTCACCCAAGTAATCAAACACGGTGGCGGTGTCGTCAAAGAACAGCGGCAGGTAGTACTCGATACCGGCGGTGGCCACGCCTGCGCCCATGTCTTTGTAGATGCGGCTGCGCGTGGGATCACCTTCGAGCAGTTCACGCCAGCGGCTGCGGAATTTGGCGCGCGCATCCTCGTCCATGGGGAATTCACGGCCGGGCAGCAGACGCACTTCTTTGACGGTGTCCAGGCTGCGTTGGCTGTCGGGGTCGAACACGCGGATGGAGTCGATCTCGTCGTCAAACAAATCCACACGGTAAGGCACTTCAGAGCCCATGGGGAACAAGTCGATCAAGCCGCCGCGTACCGCATATTCTCCGTGGCTGACCACTTGCGACACATGCTGGTACCCCGCCAGTGTGAGTTGGGCTTTGAGCTTGGCTTCGTCCAGCTTCTGGCCTTGTTTGAACGCAAACGTATACCCTGCCAAAAACGCAGGTGGTGCCAAGCGGTACAGCGCCGTGGTGGCGGGAATCAGCACCACATCGGCCCCATGGGCGTGGTCGCGCTGGCGAATGCGCCACAGTGTGGCCAGGCGTTCGCTGATCAGGTCTTGGTGGGGCGAGAAGGTGTCGTAAGGCAGGGTTTCCCAGTCGGGGAACAAGGCCGTGCGCAACTGCGGCGCAAAAAACGCCATCTCTTCAATCAGACGCTGTGCATCGCTGGCATCCGCCGTGACGATGGCGGTGATGCGTCCGGCCGACTTCTCGCGTGCGGCCAAGCGTGCCAAGAGCAGTGCATCGGCACTACCTACGGGAGTGGGCCAAGAAAAACGTTTACCGGGCGAGAGTTTGGGCAATTCCATGGAGCCAGAGATCCTTGTGTGGCACTGCAATAGATAGTGCCTGGGGTGTCGGTATGCATGCGCAGCCCGCAAAAAGTCGTGGATTTGTACTGAGCTGGTGCGGGCGCGAAGCGCTCGATTCTAGAATGCAGCGCATGACAGACTTGCTTGCTGCAGCGAATGCGCCTGCATCCCCTCAGGGTCGTTTTTGGGGCCTGATTCCTTGTGCCGGCATCGGTGCAAGAGCCATACCTGCCGGTGCGCCTGCCCCTGATTTGCCCAAACAATACCAACAGGTGGCAGGGCAACCCATGGTGCTGCATACCTTGGCTGCGTTTGCTGGTGTGCGGCGCTTGGCGGGCACCCTGGTGGCCGTTGCACCGCATGACCGGTTTTTAGACAGCCATCACAGTCCATCCTGGTGGCATGTGCCCTGCGGCGGAGCGACGCGGGCGGAGACGGTGATCGGTGGCCTCCACACGCTGTTGAACCGTGGCGCGGAGCAGCATGATTGGGTGCTGGTGCACGATGCCGCACGTTGTCTGGTCACCGCGGCGCAAATCAACCAGTTGATTGAAGCTTGCGAGCACGACAGCGTTGGTGGCTTGCTGGCGCATAAACTACCCGATACCTTGAAGGCCGCGGAAACGGATGCCACTGGGGTGCGTGTGGCCGCAACAGTGGATCGCAGTGACAAATGGCTGGCGCAAACGCCACAGATGTTCCGCTTGGGCGTGCTGCTGGAGGCGTTGAACCATATGGGGGCAGCAGCCACTGATGAAGCCAGCGCCATGGAGGCCATGGGCTACCGTCCCCAGCTCGTGCCCGGCGGCGCGCAGAACTTCAAAGTGACCTACCCCGATGACTTTGCCTTGGCCGAAGCCGTGCTCACACAGCGTGGTGGCGATGCCATGCTGGAGCACATCAAGGGCACGTGCGGCAACCTTCAGCCTGCAGGCAGTTCCTTTTTTTGATGGACAACCCAATTGACCGCTGACCCGCAAGGGCAAAGCGTTAATAACTATGAATTTTCGTATTGGTGAAGGCTGGGATACCCATGCTCTGGTGGAGGGGCGCAAGCTCATCATTGGCGGCGTAGAGATTCCCCACGACAAGGGCTTGCTGGGCCACTCAGATGCAGACGTGCTGCTGCACGCCATTACCGACGCCATTCTGGGGGCTGCAGGTCTGGGCGATATTGGGCGTCATTTCCCCGATACAGCAGTGGAATTCAAGGGTGCAGACTCTTTTGTGTTGCTGCAGGAAGCAGCGCGCCGCGTACGTGAAAAAGGCTGGGAGTTTGGCAATATCGACAGTACCGTGATTGCGCAAAAACCCAAGCTGGCACCGCACATTCCTGCCATGCAACAGCGCATTGCGCAGGCGCTGGGCATTACAGACGATCAGGTCAACGTCAAAGCCAAAACGGCAGAGAAAATGGGGCCGGTGGGCGAGCTCAAGGCCATGGAAGCCAATGCGGTTGCCTTGATTTATAAAAAATGAATGCAAAAAAGAGAGCTGTTGGCACTTGCTGTACAAGGCCTGAGGCCATTTTTTTCTAAATGTGCCTTGCATGCTTACGCATGCAAGGTCATGGAGCATGGTATGCCCTGAACGTTACAGCGCATTCGGAGGTAGCTGACGCTTGATCTGCGGGCGCTGCAGGCGGTGTTTGGGGTCCTGGCCATCCGGCACTTCTGTGACGCGTTGCAGTTGGATGTTGGAAACCAGCCCTCCAGCGTTGGCGTTGGTGATGGAAAAAATGCCACCCATGCGTTGCACAGTCTTGTCCACGATGGACAGGCCCAGCCCCGCACCCGCAGCGGCTGTGCGTGCGGAATCTCCGCGAAAGAAAGGCTGGGTCAGGCTCGCGAGCTGCTCGGCAGGCACGCCGGGACCATGGTCACGCAAACGCATCAACACCCAGTTCTCGCGCGTCTTGATACTGATATCCACGAACGCGGTATCGGTGTCTACAGTCTTGCCATAGCGGCGCGCATTTTCAAGCAGGTTGGAAATCACGCGTGCCAATTCCACCTCATCGGCCATGACGTAAATGTCATCCGGTATGGTCATGGTGATCTGCAGTTCGCGGTGGTTCTGCACGGCATAGACGCAGGAGGAAACCACCGCATGCAGATTCACGACGGTGAGCGTGACATGGTCGGGTCGGGCGTAATCCAGGAACTTATCAATGGTGGCATCAAGCTGCACAATGTCCGCCACCATGTGTTCGCGTGCGATATCGTCTTGCACACTCATTTCGGTTTCCAGCCGTAGGCGCGCCAAGGGCGTGCGCAGGTCGTGAGAAATGCCGGCCATCATCACAGCACGCTCTTGCTCCAGCTGGGCCAGCTTTTGCGCCATGCGATTGAAGCCGATGTTCACCTCACGAATTTCACTGGTAACGGCTTCTTCATCCAGTTGACTGGCCGCAAAATCCCCATCGCGCACACGGTTGGCGGCATAGCTCAGTTGTTTGAGAGGACGGTTGATGAGACGGGCAATGACTGCCGCACCCGCCAGGGAGAGCAGGCCTGCAGTGCATAGCCAGATCAGCCAGGTCTGGCTGCTGGCAGCTGCATAGCGCGATTTGTCCAGCAAGATCCAGTTGGGGTCTTCGTCAATCGTGAAGCTCACCCACAAGCCTTCTTCGCCATTGACGCTGCGGGCAAGCACTGTGTCTGCACCCAGGCGATTTCTGAGCAGTTCATCCAGGCGCAGGTTGAGCTGCGTGGGAGGGAGGGCATCAAAACGGTCGCTGGGCTCGCGGGGCTGAATGCGCACGCCTTCCTGATCAGCCATGGTCTTGATCAGCGAAATGCGGGCAATGGCGTCCGAGTGTTCCAGGGCGGCACGGCTCAAGTTCACCAAAGAGGCAATCTGTTGGGCCGTTTGCAATGTGCGTGGCTCAAACTCCAGCGCGCGCAGGGTCTGCAACCAGGCCAAGATGCTGCCCATCAGCAGCAAGGCCAGTAAAAAGAAAGTGCGCCAGAAAAGGTTCAGGCTCACACGTGAGCGTGCGCCCTTACCATAGGCACCAGCATCAGCCCTCTTGTGGGGCAGCTCGGAAGAGACAGGCATGAGAAACGGCGCGTGATGCGCCATGACCCAGGGTTGGGTCAGGCAATTAATTAATTGGTCCCGTCAGGTACAAAGACGTAACCGACGCCCCAGACGGTCTGGATATAGCGTGGAGCAGCAGCATCTTCCTCGATCAGCTTGCGTAGGCGAGATACTTGCACGTCCAGGCTGCGGTCGAAGGGTTCGAATTCACGCCCTCGCGCGAGCAGCGCCAGCTTTTCGCGTGACAGTGGTTGACGGGGGTGACGCACCAAAGCTTTGAGCATGGCGAATTCACCCGTGGTCAGCGGCAGTTCTTCCCCATTTTTTTGCAGCACGCGGGTGCCTAGATCAAAGGTGAAAGGCCCAAAGTTGACCACTTCGTTGTCGCCAGAAGGGGCGCCTGGTGCTTCCACCGGAGGACGGCGACGCAGCACGGCATGGATGCGCGCCAGCAATTCGCGGGGATTGAATGGCTTGCCCAGATAATCGTCTGCACCGACTTCCAGACCCACGATGCGATCCACATCTTCTCCCTTGGCGGTCAGCATGATGATGGGTGTGCGGTCATTGGCCGAACGCAGACGGCGGCAGATGGACAGGCCATCTTCTCCGGGCATCATCAGGTCCAGCACGATAAGGTCCACAGTTTCCCGCAGCAATATGCGATTCAGGGCCTTGCCATCTTCCGCCATCATGACTTCAAAGCCTTCTTGCGTCAGGTAACGGCGCAGCAAGTCACGGATGCGTGCATCGTCATCAACGACGAGAATTTTGTCAGTACGATTGTTGTTGGTTGTGGCCATGGATTCACCCCTAGTCCAATTTGTAACACAAGCCGATTCTGACCAACTTGGCGCAAAAAATTCCCGTTTTAGTCCATGTTTGACACAGTGTTACATGTGTAATCGAAAAGTGGATGTCTCCTGGCTTTGCGACAAGGCTTTGTCCTTCAAGCTTTGGGTGCCTGATACATGCATCTGGTGAACACTTCTTCTCAAAGGAAATATCTATGCGGCTTGAAACCAAAGATGCACATTTCTGGCGCTCCTCGCGTTTGTCACGTTTTTCAGCGATGTGTTTGCTGCTGGCTTGCTCTTGCATCGCGGCAGTTCAGGCGCAGCCCACGGAGACCTTGCGTAATGTGGTTCAGTTGACAGCCTCCGGGCAAGTGGAAGTGGATCAGGACTGGCTGCAATTACAGTTGTCTGCCACGCATGAAGGGGGTGATGCTGCGTCCGTGCAAAAGCAGTTGCAGCAAAAGCTGGATGCTGCAATGAAAGTCCTGAAGCCTCAGGCCCAGGGGCAGGATATGCAGGTGCGGAGTGGCAGTTTTGGTGTGTATCCGCGCCATGACAGCAATGGCAAGATCAAAGGCTGGCAAGGCCGCGCTGAAATTGTGTTGGAAGGCAAAGACTTTGCGCGTATCAGTCAGGCGGCTGCCAATGTGGAGGGCTTGACAATTGCCAGCATGGGGTTCGGTTTGTCCAAGGAAGGGCGACAGCAAGTCCAGGAGCAAGCACAGGCTGAAGCCATTGAAAATTTTAAAAACCGTGCCTCCTTGCTGGCCAAGCAATTCGGTTTTGCAAACTACAGTCTGCGAGAGGTCAGGGTGAATAGCCAGGATGGCAACTTTGCTCCGCGCATGATGCGGGCCAATGCACCCATGGCGGCTGCGGCGAAAATGGAGATGGCGGAAGCGATCCCGGTAGAAGCAGGCAAAACACAGGTGACGGTCGATGTCTCGGGCTCTGTGCAGCTGCAATAAACCCAACTCCAGCGTTCGCTGAGCAGATACTGGGGATCAAAGCCTCTGTCACTTCCAGAGGCTTTTTGTTGAACTGCTGCAGTTTATTGTGCGGCCCAGCCGCCATCCATATTCCAGGCGACGCCACGTACGTTGCCAGCGGCTTCCGAGCAGAAAAACACGGCCAGCGCACCCAATTCCTCCGGCGTGGTGAACTGCATGGACGGCTCCTTCTCTCCCAGCAACTGCTTGGTCGCCTCTTCAATACTGATGCTCTGGGTCTGGGCTTTTGCGTCGACCTGTTTCTGTACCAAAGGCGTTAGCACCCAGCCAGGGCAAATCGCGTTGCAGGTGATGCCGGTTGTGGCGTTTTCCAGCGCTGTCACTTTCGTCAGTCCCACGATGCCGTGCTTGGCCGCTACATAGGCAGATTTGTGTGCCGAGGCAACCAGACCATGGACTGAAGCAACATTGATGATTCGCCCCCAATTGGCCTTTTGCATGGCAGGAAGCGCCAGGCGCGTCGTGTGGAAAGCGCTGGAGAGGTTGATGGCCATGATGGCATCCCATTTCTCTACCGGAAATTGCTCAATCGGTGCGACGTGCTGGATGCCAGCGTTATTCACCAGGATGTCGATACGGCCAAAACGCTCTGCACCAAAAGCCATCATGGCCTCAATGTCCTGCGGCTTGCTCATGTCTGCTCCGTGGTAGTCCACGGCAATGCCATGGCTGCGCCCCGCTTCGTTCACCTGTTCCTTGGCGGTGTTGTATTCGCCAAAGCCATTCAAAAGAACGTTGGCGCCTTGCGCTGCCAGTGCTTTGGCAATGCCTAAACCTATGCCACTGGTGGAACCTGTGATCAAAGCAGTTTTGCCTTTCAGCATATAAAAGTCTCCATTGAAATATGAATTAGGATGGCTGCATCCATTATCAAAGCCGCACTGGGAATTGCCACCCATGATTGAACCTACGCTGAATTACGTAACCTGTCCCGGTCCCGCAGTGCATGGCGGTGATACCCATCGCATGGCATATTGGGAATGGAATCAGACTGGTAACCGCTGGCACCCCCATGTGATTTTGTGCGTGCATGGTTTGACGCGCCAAGGTAGAGACTTCGATGTGCTGGCACGTGCCTTGAGCCGCCATGCGCGTGTCATTTGCCCGGACGTGGTTGGGCGCGGCTATAGCGACTGGCTGGCGCAGCCCAAAAACTATGGTGTACCGCAGTACGTTGCTGACATGCAGTGCCTATTGCAAGTGCTGCATGAGCAAGCGCCGGTTCAGGTGCTGGATTGGGTGGGCACAAGCATGGGTGGCCTGATTGGTATGGCCATGGCCGGCAATCCACAACTGGCTTTACCTGTGCCTGTACGCAAATTGCTGCTCAATGACGTTGGACCTGTGCTGGAATGGCCTGCCTTGCAGCGCATTGCATCCTACGTAGGTCGGCCCGAGCGTTTCTCAACACAGCAGGAAGCAGCGGATGCCTTGCGTGTGCTGTCCGCAGGGTTTGGGCCACATACCGAGGCGCAGTGGATGGAGCTCAGTGTGCCCATGCTGCGCAAAGCGCAGGAGGGTGGCTGGAAACTGCACTATGACCCGGACATTGCGCAGCCCATGCAAGGCATGACAGAAGCACATTCCGAACGAGGGCAAGCGGTGCTGTGGGCTTTGTATGACGCAATCAAGGCACAAACATTGCTTGTTCGTGGTGCGCAATCCGATTT
Organism: Pseudomonadota bacterium; assembly: GCA_023435325.1. GTDB lineage: Bacteria > Pseudomonadota > Gammaproteobacteria > Burkholderiales > Burkholderiaceae_C > Comamonas. The sequence goes on from JAEYRT010000138.1 coordinate 11,259, forward strand.
AATCACAGCCAGGACCGCGCACATGATGCAGGAGCGTGGCCCGCTTGCGCAATGCATAGAACTTGAAGGTGTGGGGCATGCCCCCACCTTTGTGGCAGATGACCAAGTGGCTATCGCACGGAATTTCTTGTTGGGTGATGAATGACAAAAAAATATAAAGGCCTGTGGGGCTTGCCAATTGATGGCAGCAAGCTGCTGAAGGAGGCTGTATGCGCAGCGTAACCTCCTTGCCACCCACAACCGGAGAAGACAGTTCATTGCCTATGGGCCTGCGTTCCACAAATGGCGGCAGTGCGGCGGTGCCGCATTTGCTGGCCGCCACTGCTGGCGGTGTTCCAGACCAAGCGGATGCCTTGCGTCGTGCGCGTGCATTCGCTGAACCACTGCTGGCGGGAGAGGAGCTGCGCTCCGGTGAAAACACCTTGGCTCATGCCGATGCAACAGCGGCCATCCTGCAGGGTATTGGTGGTTCGGAAGCGATGCAGGCGGCCTGTTACTTGGTCTATGCCAGTTTGCATTTGAACAAACCCTTGGAGGTGCTGACCAAGGCGTTTGGTTCCAACTTTGCCGAGCTTGCGGTAGAGACGACCAAGCTCATGCATTTTCAGCAGCAGGCCCGTGGTGGTGACAGTGCCGTGCGCGTGGATGATCCAGCGACGCAGACGGAAACAGTTCGCAAGATGCTGCTTGGTTTCTCACGGGACGTGCGAGTCGTGCTGTTGCGCCTGGCTTCGCGTCTGCAGACTTTGCGCTGGTATGCCGCCAGCAAGCGGCCGGTATCGCCCAGCATGGCATATGAAGCGCTCCATGTGTTCGCACCTTTGGCCAATCGTCTGGGAATCTGGCAGATCAAATGGGAATTGGAGGATTTGTCTTTCCGTTTCTTGGAACCCGACACCTATCGCACAATCGCCAAGCTGCTGGATGAAAAGCGCGCCGAGCGCGAGGTGTACATGGAGCAGCTGCGCGCACGCCTGGAATCTGGCCTGCGTGCCTACAGTATCAGCGCCACGGTTTCCGGACGGCCCAAGCATATCTACAGCATCGTCAAAAAGATGCGTGGCAAATCGCTGAACTTTGACCAGCTGTTTGATATTCGTGCGTTGCGCGTCGTCGTTCCCAATGTCAAGGATTGCTATACCACTTTGTCGTGGGTGCATGAAAACTTCACTCCAGTGGAATCGGAGTTCGACGACTACATCGCCAAACCTAAACCCAATGGTTATCAGTCGCTCCACACCGTGGTTCGTGATGATCAGGGCCGTGCGATCGAGATCCAGATTCGAACGCAGGCCATGCACGATCATGCAGAAAATGGTGTGGCTGCACACTGGGCCTACAAGGAAGCAGGAACGAAAGGATATGCCGGGGTAAGCGCTTCGGGTGAATATGACGCGAAGATTGCGGTGTTGCGCCAGCTGTTGGCCTGGGGCAAGGACTTGTCTGAGAACCCTTCGCACCGGGGGCTGTTCGATGACCGCATTTACGTGCTGACACCCGATGCCGCCGTCATTGAGCTGCCTCAGGGGGCAACGCCGGTGGACTTTGCTTATTCCGTGCACACCAACTTGGGTCATCGCTGCCGGGGAGCACGTGTGGATGGCGCCATGGTGCCGCTCAATACAGCTTTGCAGAGCGGACAGACCGTGGAGATCACCACGGTCAAAGAAGGGCGGCCCTCACGCGATTGGCTCAACCCCGACTTGGGGTACTTGGTCAGCAACCGTGCCAAAGCCAAAGTGCGAGCCTGGTTCAATGCGCAGGCCATGCACGAAACCATCACGCGTGGCCGCGATGCCGTAGAAAAACTGCTGCAGCGCGAAGGCAAAACAGCCATCAAGCTGGAGGATTTGGCCACCCAGCTGGGATTCAAATCTGCCGATGCTCTGTTTGAAGTGGTCGGCAAGGATGAATATTCGCTGCGCAACATTGAAGTCGTCTTGCGTCCTGCGGAGCCTGCCGAGCCCGAAGAAGACATACAGGCCATGGTGCGCAAGCCGCGTGCCAATAACGCCGCGCACAAGGGCGGGGTGCTGGTTGTGGGCGTTGACTCCCTGATGACCCAGCTGGCCAAGTGCTGCAAACCGGCACCGCCCGACGATATTCGAGGGTTTGTCACGCGTGGCAAGGGTGTGAGCGTGCATCGCAGCGACTGCAGCAATTTCCGCGAAATGGCGGCACGCAATGAGGAGCGCGTCATTGATGTGACCTGGGGCATACCCAAGGCGGAAAAGCTGGCGGCGGTTTATCCCGTGGATGTTTCCGTGGAGGCCACCGATCGGCAAGGTTTGCTGCGCGACATCTCTGATGTTTTTGCCAAGGAAAAAACCAATGTGATTGGAGTGCAGACCCAGTCAGTCAAGGGGATGGCATGGATGACGTTTACCGTGGAGGTTTCTGATTCAGGGCGGCTGAACAAGGTACTGGGGATCGTCGCCAGTGTGCCCGGAGTGCGATCAGCGCGTCGAAGATAAATTTTGGTGTTTTCTTTTAAACGCCTGAAAGTTGATGCTAGAATCGCAGCTTCTGATTTTTCAGGCGCGTAGCTCAGTTGGTTAGAGCACCACCTTGACATGGTGGGGGTCGTTGGTTCGAATCCAATCGCGCCTACCAAACACCGCAAACACAACCAAGGTTTGCAAAAAATGCCCACTTCTTAGTGGGCATTTTTGTTGTGGGGCAAGGGAAAAGCAAAAGGAATTGCACGCACTTTAGCCGCATCTTTTTAGATTTTTGAACAGACAGCTTGATTACTTGTGCTGAGGAGCCGCAAAGCTGCCTGCCCCGTCATCGGCCAGTAATCGAGCCTCAAATTCTGCATAGGGCATAGGCTTGGCATAAAGCCAGCCTTGTGCAAGCTGGACACCGTGCGCTCGCAGGTAATCGGCCTGTGTCTGCGTTTCAACTCCTTCTGCAACCATGGTGAGCTGCAAGGACTTGGCCATCTCAATGATGTGCGGCACGACCTGGCTGGTTGCGGAGTCTTTGCCCAAGGTGTCCACAAAAGATTTGTCGATTTTCAAGTAATCGATTTCGAATTTTTCGAGGTACGAAAGGCTGGAATAGCCCGTGCCAAAATCATCTATCGCAACATGGATTCCCATGGCACGGATGTCGCGCAGTATTTCTTTGGCGATATCTGCTCTCATCAATCCGCGTTCGGTGGCCTCGATCAGCAGATTGCCTGGGCCTGCATGGGTCTGTCTGGTTAAGCGTTCAAGCGCAGTGATGATTGCGCGGGACTCTATATCGGCTGCTGACAAATTGATGGCGATATGGGTGCCTGGCCGCTTTATGAACAAGTGGCGTGCATCCAGAGCCACCATTTCCATCACCAGGCCTGTGATTTCCTGAATGAGCCCGGCTTCTTCTGCTGCCTTGACAAATACATCCGGCGGCACCATTTCTCCGGTGGGCCTGCGCCAGCGGATCAGTGCTTCTGCCCCCACCCATTTGCCGGTCTGCAAATCCACAATCGGTTGATAGTGCAGATGGAATTCTTTGCGCTTGATGGCGACCTTGAGCACGGCAGGCAAGGACATTTGCTGCCTTGCCAGATGGAAAACAGCCAATGCCAGCATAGTTCCGGCCAAAACACCAATGGGCACGAGGAAAAACGCTGTTTCGTAGAGGCCTTGATTCTCTTGAGCAATGGGTTGCGCCGTCACCGATGCAACTTCGAATTTGCTTGAACGCTGTATGACGACGAACTGGTCGTTGTCCGTGAATTGCGTTTGATGCTGTTGCCCCAGCCGGTCTAGCCATTGCGCCTCGAGCGCACCTCGACCAACGATCATTCTTTTTGCAGAGAGTGAATAAAGGCCGACCGATACGTGTGGGTTGTTGCTGAATACGTTGAGAAAGGTCTTGGGCAGGATGATCACCGTGTAGCCGGCACCTTTAGGGGTCAGGATCAAAAACTTTGTTCCAGGCAGGATGGGCAGCTCGTGAGAGGTCCATACTTTGGTGCCCATGGGTGTAATAAAGGTGGGTTGGCCTAAAGGGATGTGGTGAAGGCCATAGGCCGAGCATACGAGGGCGTTATTCTCGACATAACCGACGGTCTGTACCTGCTCGGCCAGCAAATTGAGTTTGCCCATCAATCGAATGCCCTCATTGGAGCAGGGCTCTAAGACTTCCGCCTTGGCCAAGGCCTGATAAATGATATCCATCTGCCCGATACCTTCTTCGCTTTTGCGCAGAACTTCTTGGGCAATGGAGGCAGTGAAATTGATTTGGTTATTCAGATTGTGTTTCCAGGCGAGATAAATGGAAAACACAATGGGCGCTGCAATGGAAAGCATGCCTCCAACAACGGCAATCCAGATGGCAGCTTTTTTATTCATGCCATGGATTGCTTGTGAAAAGCCAGAACTACCCATAAAGCTCCCTTTTGAGGAAGTGGTGCCGCTGATGGAGTGGCTGTACGCGCCCGCAATGTTTGCGCCAAAAAACATCCTAGTGCCAAGTCAAAACAACTTGCAGATGTTTCTGGACGCAAATTTCGAAAAGTTTCGGTGATTTGAAAGGCGTTTTCCAGCAGTACTTCTACTGCCACGCGATCTCAGGCAAATTGTGGCGAAAAATTATCAGAGGCTGTGAGATCGAGATGCACTTGTGGAGTCAGTGCTCGGCGCCTTAGGGAGTGGGCAGAGCATTTCTTCGGAATATGCTCAGTCCCTGATTAATTGATGCCTAGAGCCTATTTTGTAAAGCATGCAATTTAATATTTATGTCACAAATGTGTTTTTACATTTGGGAAGGCAGCGCAGTGACGATTTGCGGAAAAAACCACAAGATTGTCAAAAGAAAAATCATGAGCAGGAAATAAGGCGCACAGACTTTGGCGATATAGGTAATTTGTTTGCCCGTCATGCTTTGCAGCACAAACAAATTGAAGCCTACAGGGGGGGTGATCTGGGCCGTCTCCACCGTGATCACCAAGAAAATACCAAACCAAAGCGGATCAATGCCTGCTGCTTGGATGATGGGCAGCACCACACTCATGGTCAGGACAATGGTGGAAATGCCGTCCAAGAAGCAGCCGAGCACGATGAAAAAGATACCTAAGACCACGATGAGCATGCCGGGAGACAGATTCAGTCCTCCGACAAACTCCGCCAATTGGCGAGGCAGTCCGATATAGCCCATCGACAAAGTCATGAACGCAGCGCCTGCCAAGATCAGGGCGATCATGCAGTACAGCCGTGTGGCACCAAACAAAGAGGCTTTAAAAGTCTCCCACGTCAATGCTTTTTGAGAGGCCGAGAGCACGAGGGCGCCGACTACGCCTATTGCGGCAGCCTCGGTCGCGGTGGCAAAACCTGTGTAGATGCTCAGAATGACACTGCCTATGAGCAGGACCACTGGAATGAGATGGCGTGCCTGATAGAGTTTTTGCCCCAAGCTGAGCGAAGTATCCGACTTGGGAACTTTGTCTGGATTGAGCAGGGCCCAGATCATGATCCAGCCGCTGAATAAAACGGCCAGAAGCAAACCCGGCAGCACGCCGGCCATGAACAGCTTGGAGATCGAAAGTTCGGCAGACACTCCATAAACGATCAGAATGATCGAGGGTGGGATAAGCAGGCCCAAGGTGGCTGGACCACCTAGCGAACCGATGATTTGTGCCTCTGTGTAGCCGCGCCTTTTCAGTTCAGGAATATTGATCTTGCCCACCGTGGCGCAGGTGGCAGCAGAGGAACCGGAGACTGAAGCAAAAATGGTGCAACCAATGACATTGGTGTGCAGCAGTCGCCCTGGCAGTGCATTGACCCAGGGAGCCAGTCCGTGGAACATGCTCTCAGACAGATTGGTGCGATAGAGGATTTCGCCCATCCAGACAAACAGCGGCAGGGCTGTGAGTGTCCAGCTGCTGGCAGAACCCCAGATTGTCATGGCCATCGCATCGCCAGCAGCACGTGCCGTGAAAAATTCCATACCAAACCATGCCACACCGGCAAGTGTGAGTCCGACCCATACACTGCCGCCAAGCAGCAGCATCAGAACCACAATAAGTGCCACGCTGGCAAAAACTTCATTCATGGTGGGCGTCCTCCGTGTTGCGTGCCTGGCGCTGGCCCCGCAGCTCCAAAATCAGCCCGTCCAGGAAAGCGATGAAAAAGATCAACGTGCCCAGCGCCATGACTATCTGTGGAATCCACAGTGGCGTGGCATCAATGCCCACGGAGATGTCGTCAATTTCCCATGACTGCCAGACCAACCTGCAGGAGTAAAAAGCCAGAAAACCGGAAAGCAGGGTGGCAATGCACAAGGCTGCCACTTCCAGGCCTTTCTGGGCCTTGCCTTTGAGCATGCCCAGCAGCAGCGTGACACGGATGTGTTCCCCGTGTTTGAGCGTGCTGGCCAGGGCCAGAAAGCCTGCACCTGCCATGGCATAGCCCGCATAGGCATCGGAGCCAGGTGCGGAGAAACCGAAAAATCGGCTCAAGATGGTGAGCAGCACCATCACCAGCACACCAATCATGGAGATGCCTGCCAGCCAAGCGCTGGTGGCATAGAGCCCATTTAGCAATTTACGCATTGCAACCGTCCTCCATGCGCATGCAAAAGCGCATGCCGCAGCAAAAAAGGCCCCGAAACCGTGCACATGGGCATTGGTACCCAGGGCATGGTTGCTCGCTCCAGACTTTGTTGAGAGTGAAGTGCTCCAGGCTCATTCAATCTCAACAGACCTTAGTGTTATTTGGATGCCTGGAAGGCATCCAGCACTGCTTTGCCTTCGGCACCGGCTTTGTCCAGCCACTCCTTGATGACGGTTTCACCGACTTTGGCCAGGTCAGCCTTGAGTTGCGCCGAAGGCTCTTCCACGCTCATGCCGCCCGCCTTGAGCGCAGCCAGTGAGCGGGCATCCACCTCGCGCGACTCTTTCCAGCCACGCTCCTCTGCTGCAGTTGCAGCTTTGAGGACCGCCTCTTGCTCTGCCTTGTCCAGTGCGTTGAAGGCCTTCTTGCTCACGGTCACGGCATTTTTGGGAATCCAGGCCTGCACGTTGTAGTAGTACTTGAGGTTTTCAAAAAGCTTGTTGTCTGCCCCGGTGGCGCTGGAGGTGATCAGTCCCTCAATGACGCCAGTCGCCAGCGCCTGTGTCAGTTCTGCTTCCTGGATGGTGGCAGGCTGTGCACCCACAAGTTCACCAATGCGCGCCGTAGTCGGGGAGTAGACGCGCCACTTCATGCCTTTGAGGTCTGTGGCAGAGTTCACAGGCTTCTTGGTGTAAATGCCCTGGGGAGGCCAGGCGACGGCGTACAGCAGCACCTGGCCCTGCTTGTCTAGCAACTGCTGCAGCTTGGGTTTTTGTGCCTGGTAGAGCTTGAAGGCCTCATCGTAATTGCTGGCCAAAAAGGGCAGTCCGTCCACACCAAAGATTTGCGACTCATTCTGAAAGCTCACCAAGAAGAATTCGCCCATCTGTGCATTGCCGGTCTGCACGGCACGCTTGATCTCGGGCATTTTGAAAAGCGAGGCGCCAAAATGTGGCGTGATCTTGAGTTTGCCTTGCGTGGCCGCCTCCACATCTTTGACGAACTGCTCATTGTTCTTGGAGTGGAAGTTGTGTGCGGGATAGGCCGTGGCAAAGTCCCATTTGGTTTGGGCCGCAGCTGCACCGGCAAATCCAACGCTTGCCACCAAAGTAGCAGTGGCGCAAAAAACTCGACGCTTCATGGGGAGCTCCTCAGTTCAGTGGATGAAAAGGCCGACCCAAGGGGGCCTTGGGATTGCCCAGGCAATTCGCGTGCCAAAACTACCACTGACCAGACGATGCAACCATCAGGGATTTCAACGATACTTTATTTTTGTAGAAGATTTAATTTTCTATTGTTGATCTATCTTTGAATGATTGTTCAACCAGAATGCTGTTGCACTTTTGAATTTGCACTGTTTTGGTGAGTTTGCCAGCCAGGTGTATGGGCGGAGCTTTATCCGATCTGACGGGCGTACACCGCAAGCACCATGCGTTCTGATTGCACCAGATAGTGCTCCAGTTCCCGGGCAGCGGCGGATGTCTGTCCTTCCAGGAAGAGTTGGAGCAAGCGTTGATTAAGGTCCACATAGGGAGCATGGAGGTACTCTGGGTCATCCAGCAGGCCAAAGGCCAGGCGCAGTTCAGCCGCAATATCTTCGAACATGGCCGACAGGCGCTCGCTGTCACTCAATGCAACGATGGCGGCATGGAATGCCATGTTGGCAGAACCCACGCGTTTCCAGTCTTTGGCTTCGCGTGCAGTCTGGGCTTCCAGAGCGGCTTGGTGCATGCCTTTGTGTGCAGGATGCAAAGGCCAGGCTTTTTCCAGCGCCTGGCACTCGATCAACCTGCGTACGCGATAGATGTCGATGATGTCGGCCATAGAGGGAACCACCACGGAGACACCCCGGTTGGGTTCATGGCGCAGCAAGCCTTCCTTGATCAGGATGCGAAAAACTTCCCGCAAGGTATTGCGGGAGATCTCCAGTTGCTGGCTCAGCACCGCTTCCGACAGGTGCTGGCCGGCTTTGAGTTCACCATGGATCAGTTGCTGACGAATGGTGTGGGCCACGGAATCCGCCAGGCTGCTGGCGGGTGTGCGTTGGGTGAAGTGTTTGGCAGCAGTGGGCATGGCTGGTAAAAACTTGCTTTGAATTGTTGAACAATCATGGCGATACCAATTGGCAAAGAGGATACAAGATGGATATCAACAGCGATCTTGGGGAAAGCTTTGGCGCATGGCGTATGGGGGACGACGCAGCCATGCTGGATATCGTGACCAGTGCCAATGTGGCCTGTGGTTTTCATGCCGGTGACCCTGCAGGCATCCTGCAGACGCTGAAAAGCGCGGCTGCCAGGGGTGTTGCCATTGGCGCGCATGTGGCCTATCCAGACTTGGTGGGTTTTGGCCGTCGCAATATGGACCCCAGCAGCAGCGAACTGGTGGCCGATGTCATCTACCAAATCGGTGCCTTGCAGGGTTTGGCGCAGGCAGCAGGCACCAAAGTGCGCTATGTGAAGCCGCATGGTGCGCTCTACAACACCATTGCCCACGATCGGAGACAGGCGGATGACGTCATCACAGCAATTCTGGAGGTCAACCCCAATCTGGCATTGATGGCACTGGCAGGCTCACCGCTGATCGGCTGGGCGCAGGCGCGTGGCTTGCGCGTGGTGGCGGAAGCCTTTGCTGATCGCGCCTACAACGATGATGGTTCACTGGTGTCGCGCCGCCAGACCGGTGCGGTGCTCCACGATGCAGAAACAGTAGCGCAGCGCATGCTGCAATTGGTGGATACCGGCTATCTGCAAAGCCTCACGGGACAGAAGGTGTGCATTCAGGCCGACTCGATCTGCGTGCATGGCGACAGCCCGGGAGCGGTGGAAATGGCACGCCACATTCGTGCACGTTTGCAGTCAGCAGGTGTAGAGCTCAAACCTTTTGTGGCGATGACCTAGGGTGGAGAACATGCGTTTTTTGCCTGCGGGGGACCAAGCGCTGTTGGTCGAGTTGCCAGATTTGACGCAGACCATGCAGCTGTATCGTGCGTTATCGGGTGCATCCCTGGAAGGGGTGCGAGAAATGGTGCCGGCCGCGCAAACCATCCTCGTGCACTTTTATCCCTGGCACACCACCAGGTGTTCCCTGGTGCAGTCCATCCAGCAGGTACATGCACAGCTGGACAAGCAACAAGAGCTTCAGCGTGGAACCTCGGGAACCCTGAGGGACATTCCTGTGCACTATGACGGCGAGGACCTGGCAGATGTCGCTGAATTGCTGGGTCTGAGCGTGGCGCAAGTGGTCGCACAACACACCGGGCATGTGTACGACGCAGCATTTGCAGGCTTTGCCCCCGGTTTTGTTTATTTGTCAGGGGGAGCCAACTTTCAGGTGCCGCGCCGCACAACACCGCGCACCCGGGTCCCAGCAGGTTCTGTTGCCTTGGGCGGCAATTTCAGCGCCATCTATCCCAGTGCCAGTCCGGGAGGCTGGCAGCTGATTGGTCGCACAGACATTCGCATGTGGGATCTGGCACGCGAGGCACCTGCCTATGTGCAGCCCGGCGACCGCGTACAGTTTGTCGATGCAGCACGCCGTGTCGTGCATATCAGCCTCCCTAAAGCCGATATTTCAGAGAGAAATCGGCTTTCAACGTATGTGCCGCAAGCACAAGCAGCTATTGAATTGATATCTGTAGGTTTGCAGACGTTGGTGCAGGATGCGGGACGCCCAGGGTTGTCGGGGTTGGGAATTTCGGAGTCTGGCGCGCTGGACCGTACGGCCATGCGTGATGCCAATCGTCTGGTTGGCAATCCTGCCGACACTCCAGTGCTGGAAAACGTGCTCGGTCAGCTGCAATTCAAAAGCCATGGCCCGACCACCTTGGCGGTGACAGGAGCACGAGCTGCCGTCACCATACGAACGGCCCAGGGCGCAACATGGGTGCTCGAAGGGCAACGTGCTTTTGCGCTCAATGATGGAGATGAAGCGCATGTGGGCGCCCCTGCTGCCGGAGTGCGCTGTTATGTGGCCGTGCGTGGCGGCTGGCTGGTGGAGCTTGTGCTGGGAAGCTGTGCGATGGACACGTTGGCCCAGATTGGCCCTGCGCCGTTGCAGGCCGGACAACATGTGCCTGTGGGGAGCTTGCGCCAACTGGCGCTGCAATGCGCAGAACCCTGGTCTTTGCCTCCGCGGGATTTACCAGCACCCGGAGATACCGTGGTGCTGGATGTCGTGCTTGGTCCGCGCACCGACTGGTTTGCGCCCCAGGCGTTGGACGTACTCCAAACCCAGCCCTGGACTGTGACGCCCCAATCGAACCGTATCGGTATTCGGCTTCAAGGCACGCAGCTTCTGGCACGCAGCCGTCACGACGAACTACCCAGTGAAGGCACGGTGGTGGGCGCTATCCAGGTTCCCATCAGCGGCCAGCCGGTGTTGTTTCTGGCGGATCACCCGCTCACTGGCGGTTATCCCGTGATCGGTGCAGTGGCCAGTCATCACCTTGATCTCGCGGCCCAGATTCCTGTGGGCTGCCTGATTCGTTTCCGTGTACTGCCGGAGCGGAAAGACATTGCGAGTTGATGCATGAAATTTCGTTTCCCAATGGCGGTACTTCACAGCGCAAAAGGGTTGTCATGATCCGTAAAGTTTTAATTGCCAACCGTGGCGAAATTGCCGTCCGTATTGTCCGCGCCTGTCGTGACTATGGGGTGCAATCGGTGGCGGTTTATGCCGACGCTGATGCCCAGGCCTTGCATGTGCGCATGGCCGATGAAGCCTGGGCCCTGGAAGGCACGCGTCCCAGTGACACTTATCTGGACATTGGCAAGCTGCTGGCCATTGCGCACAAATGCGGTGCCGATGCCGTGCATCCTGGCTATGGCTTTCTTTCAGAGCGTGCAGAGTTCGCA
>JAEYRT010000012.1 GCA_023435325.1 Pseudomonadota bacterium
ACCTTGATCCGTGTCGAGCCTGCAACCGATGGTGGCCTGCCTACGCTGACCCGCATCGCTGTGGGCGAGCACTTGATGCTGGGCGGCGACAACATGGATCTGGCGCTGGCGCACCAGTTGGAGTCGCAATTGGCGGGCGAGGGGCAAAAGCTGCCTGCCGCACGCTTTGCGCAGCTGGTGCAGCGCTGCCGCATTGCCAAAGAGCAATTGCTGGCGGCGGATGCACCGGAGCAGGTCAGCGTCACCTTGCTGGGCAGTGGCAGCCGGCTGATGGGCGGGACCCGCTCTGCCCCACTCACGCGTGCACAGGTACAGCAATGGGTGGTGGAAGGTTTCTTGCCGCAGGCAGCGATCACCGACCAGCCTCACAAACGCCAAGGCGCACTGCGCGGCTTTGGGCTGCCGTACCCGGCGGATGCCGCCATCTCTCGCCATTTGGCGCAGTTCCTGGGTCAGCATGCCGCGGAGGAGCTGCCCGATACCGTGTTGCTCAACGGCGGTGTGTTCCATGCGCATGCGCTGGTGCAGCGTCTCATGCAGCAGCTCAGCGATTGGCGTGGACAGTCCGTGCGTGTGCTGCACAACCCGCATCCGGATTGGGCCGTGGCGCGCGGTGCGGCCGCCTATGGATTGGCGCGTGAGCAAATACGCCAGTTATCCGAGCGAAATCAGGCTCTGGCGCCTGCCAATCAAGCGCCTGCAGCTATCAAAACCGTGGTTCCGACGATTGGTGGCGGCTCGGCGCGCAGCTATTGGCTGCTGCTGCAAGGCAAAAAAGGCGCTGCACCCCAGCTCCTGTGCCTGCTGCCCAAGGGGGCGGAAGAAGGCGTGCGCATGGTGCTCTCTGGGCGCCGCTTTGGCTTGAAGCTGGGGCAGGCCGTGCGCTTTGTGCTGCTGGCCAACAGCAGCAGCCAATTGCCTGCCCATGCGGGGCAATTGATGGCGCTGGAGGGTGAAGGGTGGGTGGAACTGCCAGCCTTGTCCACCGTGCTGCCTGCCCCCGAAGGCAAGGCGCTGGCGCAGGTGGAAGTACAGCTGCAGGCCTGCATGACCGAAGTCGGCACGCTGGAAGTGCGCTGTGTGTCGGAGGCGGATGCTGCGCAGTCCTGGTCGCTGCCGTTCAGCGTGCGCGGTGCGGTGGGGCAGCCTTCTGCAGAAACCGTAGCGTTTGATGCAGATTCAGCAAGCGCCGGAGCACAAAAAGGGGTGCCATCGCAAGCGGCCAAGCTACCCGAAGCCGTGGCGCTGATCGAGCGTATTTTTGGCACGCAGGCGCAGGAAGTGTCAGCCAAGGAGGTGCGCCAGCTGCGCCAGTCATTGGAAAAGCTGTTGGGGTCGCGTGATGGCTGGGATGTGGGCCTGTTGCGTGCCTTGTTTGATGCCTTGCTCGCCCGCGCCAGACGCCGCCGTCGCACGGCCGACCATGAGCGCGTGTGGTTCAACCTCGCAGGCTGGTGCCTGCGCCCCGGCGTGGGCGCGGAGCTGGACGCATGGCGCATCAGCCAGGTGTGGGCGCTGTACGAACAAGGCTTGGGGCACGCCAAGGAAACCGCCAACTGGACCGAGTGGTGGGTGTTCTGGCGCCGCGTGGCGGCGGGCCTGGATGAAGCACAGCAGATGCAGGTGCTGGAAGCCGTGGCCGGAGCCATGCAAAAGACCGTGCAGCAGAACGCGGCGCGCCATGGGGGCAAGAGCAGTCGCGGCAGCTATGACGACATGCTGCGCCTGTTTGCCGCCATGGAGGCTGTGCCTTGGCAGCATCGCCAGGAAATGGGTCAGTGGATGTTGCAGCGCCTCAAGCGCCCGGATGAAACCGCGCATACCTGGTGGGCCATCGGTCGCCTGGCAGCGCGCCAGACGTTGGCAGCCAACGCACACTTGGTGATGCCGCCATCGGCGGCGCTGGAGTTTGTGAACGCTGCGCTGGAGCAGGACTGGCGCAAGAACGAAACCGCCATGTTTGCCGCCGTGCAAATGTGCCGCATGACCGGCGACGTGGCACGCGATATGCCGGAAGCCGTGCGCCAGCAAGTGCTCGAGAAAATGCGTGCTGCAGGCGCGCCTGTGCGCTGGATCGAACTGGTCGCCAGCGTGGTGCAGATGCAGGCGCAGGACCAGCAGCGCAGTCTGGGCGACAGCCTGCCACCGGGGCTGGTGTTGCTCTGACTTGTTTTAGCTTGGAAAGGAAGGGGGACACCATGCAAAGCTCCACGATAGAGACAGAACATCAGGCCATGCATCTGGCCATTGATGCCGCCCGCCAGGCACTGGCCGCAGGCGATACCCCGTTTGGTGCCACGCTGGTGTCGCCCGAAGGGACGATCCTGCACACCTCGCGCAATCGCCAGAACACCAGCCATGACTGCACCGCACATGCCGAGCTGGTGCTGGTGCGTGAAGCTACGGCCCGCCTGGGCGCACAGCGCTTGCGCGGTGCCACGGTGTTTGCCAGCGGTGAACCGTGTGCCATGTGCAGTGGTGCCATGTTCTGGGCAGGTATCTCGCGCGTGGTGTTTGCCGCCACTACGCAGGACATCAGCCGCATTTTGGGTGGCCCTGTGCTGCCTGCGCGCTGTGCAGAGGTGCTGGGTCCGGCCCAACCTTCCGTACAGGTGGAAGAGGGACTGCTGCGCGAAGAGGCCGTGGCCGCCATGCAGGGCGCGTGACCGCTGCAGACGGCTGACAGAACGCTTGCAGCTTCGTAGCGGCCAGACAAAGCGCGGTATGCGCTTGACTATGATTTCCCCTATCTCATTTCAAGGCCGCCGGCTGCGAACATCCTCGCTCTGGCGGCACTTGCCCTTGCGCAGCCAGGCCCACACGTCTGCGCAAAGCTTGCATGCCACAAGCCGCAAGTCCGCTTCAATCACCGTGCTTTCGGGTTCGGTGCTTTCCCATTGACGTACTTGGAGTTGTGATGTCCGTGCTCGCCTCTTTTTCTCGCCGCGCTGCGTTGGCTGCGGCCGCTGTCACCGTGTTGTCTGTTGCGGCACCTGCTGTTTGGGCGCAGGGCAATTGGCCTGCCAAACCGATCACTTTTGTCGTGCCGCAAAACCCGGGTGGCGCCAACGACGTGATTGCGCGTGCCGTGGCGCAAGGCCTGGAAAACTCTCTGGGCCAGCCCGTGATTGTGGAAAACCGCCCCGGTGCCAACGGCAATGTGGGTACGGGCCAGGTGGCGCGCAGCGCACCCGATGGCCACACCTTTTTGGTGACGGCGCAAAGTGCCCACACTATCAATCCTGCGCTGTATTCCAAGACTGGTTTTGACGCGATCAAGGACTTCACGCCTGTGATGCAACTGGCCGTGGCTCCGTACCTGCTGGTGGTCAACCCCCAGTTCCCCGCCAAGACCTTGGATGAGCTGGTAGCCTATGCCAAGGCCAATCCCAACAAGGTGGAATACGCCTCGGCCGGCAATGGCACGCTCAACCATCTGCTGGGCGAAATGCTCAAGAAGCAGCGTGGTGTAGAGATGCTGCATGTGCCCTACAAGGGGGCAGCCGCTGCGGCGACCGATGTGGTGGCAGGCCAGTTGCCTGTGACCTTTGGCAGCTTTCCCGGCGTGATGCCGTTTGTGACCAGCGGCAAGCTGCGTGTGCTGGGGGTGGCCGCTGACAAGCCCACACCACTGGCGCCTGAAATTCCTGTGCTCCAGGAATTGGCTGTCACGTCCTGGTACGGCTTGTTTGCGCCCGCAGGCACGCCCCAGCCCATCGTCGACAAGATGCACACAGCCATCGCCAAGGTGCTGGCCACGCCGGAGATGCAGGAGCGCCTGAAGACGCTGGGCGCCGAGCCCGTGGATTCGAACCCCCGAAGCTTTGCCGCCAGCCTGCCCGCCGAGTTGGCACACTGGAAAAAGGTGGTGGACGACTCCGGCGCGAAGATTGATTGAGCACGCCAGATGTTTGCATGAGCCCGCCCCATTGGCGGGCTTTTTTATGCATGCAAATACGTGACAGCATATGGCGATGCTGGCGCGTATGGTGCAGCTTCATGGCGAAGCTGGAGATAACTATGAAACACGCAATCTGGGCATGGCTGCTGGCGCTGGCCTGTAGCCAGGCATGGGCGCATGGCGGCGGTTGTCGTAAAGATTCACCTCCAGGCCAGTGCTGTCACATGGACCGCAAAGCGGGCACAGTGCACTGCCATTGAAACGAAAAACCAGAGTTGTTTGTCATGCCCACCCCCAACTTATTCAAACGTGCGCTGCAAGCGGGGCAGTCGCAAATCGGTTTGTGGTCCACCCTGCCTTCGCCCTATGTCAGCGAATTGATCGCGGGCAGTGGCTTCGACTGGCTGTTGCTGGACACCGAACACACGCCCACCGATGTGCCGCAGATGGTGCAGCAGCTGCAGGGCGTGGCTGCGGCGCAGGTGCGTGCCGGCTGCCTGCCTGCGCAGGCGGTGGTGCGCCCTGCCTGGAATGACAAGGTGCTGATCAAGCGTTATTTGGACATCGGCGCCCAGACGCTGTTGCTGCCCTTTGTGCAGAACGCGCAGGAGGCACAGGCTGCCGTGGACGCTGTGCGCTATGCACCCCAGGGCATCCGTGGCATGGGCGGCAGCATGCGTGCCTCCAACTTCGGGCGTGATGAAACATATGTGGCCAAGGCGGCCGAGGAAATCTGCCTGCTGGTGCAGGTGGAAACGCGGGAGGCGCTGGACAACCTGGAAGCTATTGCCAGCGTGGATGGGGTGGATGGCGTTTTCATCGGTCCGGCAGATCTGTCCGCCAGTCTGGGTTACGCCGGGCGCTCCATGCACCCTGACATGCTGGCCACCATCGATGCGGCCATCACACGCATACGCGCCTGCGGCAAGGCGCCAGGCATTCTGGCCGTGACGCCGGAGCGT
This sequence comes from Pseudomonadota bacterium, assembly GCA_023435325.1. Lineage (GTDB taxonomy): Bacteria > Pseudomonadota > Gammaproteobacteria > Burkholderiales > Burkholderiaceae_C > Comamonas. The sequence continues at coordinate 4,864 of JAEYRT010000012.1, forward strand.
GCACAGCAATGCCTGGAGCAGGGCGCGCTGTTCGTGGCCGTGGGCATGGACATGATGCTGCTGCGCACCGGTGCGGACGCGCTGGCCGCACGATTCAAGCAATCGCAGATGACACCGGCCGCTAGTGCTTCCATGTATTGAGCCGAAGGCCGGTATTTCTACAATGGTCTGTTCAGCAGATTTTAAAAAGTGAAGCTGCTAGCGCTGAATATATAAGGACTTGCGATAGATTTCATTTGCAAATCTATATATAACAAGCATCAGCAGCTATATGTTTTGAATTTTCGGTGCAGCCCACCAACTTCTTTGTGAGTACAACCACCATGAGCCACAGCTACCCAGACACCCAGTTACTCATCGACGGTCAATGGCAGCCTGCTGCCAGCGGCAAAACCATGCCTGTGCACAACCCGGCCACAGGTGAGGTGATTGGGCAGCTGGCACATGCAGGCAAGGAAGATTTGGACCGTGCGCTGGCAGCCGCTGAAAAGGGCTTCACGATCTGGAAAAACACCAGCGCGCATGAGCGCCAGGCCACCATGCGCAAGGCTGCGGCCTTGCTCAAAGAGCGTGCGGATGACATCGCTGCACTGCTGACGCAGGAGCAGGGCAAGCCGCTGCCTGAAGCCAAAGTGGAAGTGCTGGCTGGTGTCGGCATCATCGAATGGTTTGCCGACGAGGCGCTGCGTCTGTACGGCCGCATCGTGCCGGCGCGCCGTGGCGATGTGCAGCAGCTGGTGATCAAGGAGCCCGTGGGGCCTGTGGCCGCCTTCACGCCCTGGAACTTCCCTGTCAACCAGATCGTGCGCAAGATCAGTGCGGCGCTGGCCTCGGGTTGCTCCTTTCTGTGCAAGGCACCCGAGGAAACGCCGGCCTCGCCCGCTGCGCTGTTCCAGTGTTTTGTGGATGCCGGTGTGCCCGCAGGTGTGATCGGCCTGGTCTATGGTGATCCGGCCGAAATCTCCAGCTACCTGATTCCGCACCCTGTGATCCGCAAGGTGACGTTCACAGGGTCCACCGCGGTGGGCAAGCAGCTGGCCGCCATGGCTGGCCAGCACATGAAACGCTGCACCATGGAGCTGGGCGGCCATGCGCCGGTGATCATTGCCGAGGATGCCGACGTGGCACTGGCCGTGAAATCTGCAGGCGCTGCCAAGATGCGCAATGCCGGTCAGGTCTGCATCTCGCCCACTCGTTTCCTGGTGCACAAGAGTCTGGAGAAAGCCTTCACCGAACAGGCCGTGGCGTACATGGAAGCCATCAAGGTCGGCAACGGTCTGGATGCCGACACCAAGATGGGCCCGTTGGCCAACCCGCGCCGCATCACGGCCATGAAGCAACTGGTGGCCAATGCCCAGGAAAAAGGCGCCAAGTTGTTGCTGGGCGGCAAAACCCTGGGCGATGCCGGCAACTTCTATGCGCCCACGGTGCTGGCCGATGTGCCGCTCGATGCCGAGGTGTTCAATCAGGAACCCTTTGGCCCTGTGATGGCGATGCGCACGTTTGACAAGCTGGACGAAGCCATTGCCGAGGCCAATCGCCTGCCTTATGGCCTTGCTGCTTATGCCTTTACCGCATCACTCAAGCATGCCCACATCCTGAGTCAGCAGGTGGAAACCGGCATGCTGTGGATCAACCAGCCGGCCGTGGCTTCGGCGGAAATGCCGTTTGGTGGGGTCAAGGACTCGGGCTATGGCTCCGAAGGCGGTACGGAAGCGCTGGATGCCTACCTGATTCCCAAAGCTGTCTCGATTGCCATGGTGTAAACCGGCACCGGCACATCTAACAAAAAGGCCGCAGTCAGCGGCCTTTTTGTTGGGCGAGCGCGGCGTTCAGTTGGTGGGTACATCATCGCCCAGTGGCCGCCCATCCGCAGCGCGGGCATCGGTGTTGACCAAGCCTTTTTTCAGGTCGCGGTGCGCCTGCTGGATTTCCGGGTGGGGGGTCTGGTTGGTCATGGTCACGCTTTCGTCGCGCTCGTGGGGCAGTTTGCCGGTATGGCCGGGGGCATCGCTGTCCTGGGGCGTGGTGGTGTCGATACGCGCCAGAGGCACACGAGCACCGGGATCATGGTGCGGCGGTGGCGGCGTCTGGTTGCCAGGATTGTCTTCTTCCGTCTGAGGGGGCCTCACTTTGTGGTTCATGCAGCACGTCTCCTTTGACCTTCAGTATGAAAGCCAGGCGCATGCGGTCATGTAGGCAGATGCTGGTCTTGCGTGGCGGCGGTGAAAAGATTTTTGCAACCGCGTGAAACTGCGCTGCGCGACTGTGAGCTGCTGGAGCGTCCTACAGACGCGGCCTTGGCGAAGGCCCATGATGCATGGCAAAAGATCTTTTCAGTTCACGATCACAGGAGGAACCTATGACTTTGACACCTGGAGATTCCCAGCCCAGCTTCACCACCCTGTTCGAGCAACTGGGTCTGGAGAGCGATCCGGACAGCATTGCCCGCTTCATCCAGCAGCATCGTCCGCTCGACGAGCACCTGCATATCTACGAGGCGCCTTTCTGGTCGCCGCAGCAAGCCTCCATGCTCAAGGAAAAGCTCAAGTGCGACGACGACTGGGCCATTGTGGTGGACCAGCTCAATGTGGCGCTGCACGAAAAACCGGATATCGACAAACTGTAAAGCCTGGCCTGTCGCCCAGCTTTCAGCGCCCTTCCCACCGAGCAGGCTGCGGCCTGCTTTTTTTATTGATGCCCGCCACGCTGCTGCCCAAGCAGCAAAGAGAGGTGCTGGTACACACAAAGATTGGTCAGCCGGCATGACACCAGAACTAGCACCAGCCCCTGTGCTTCAGACAGAAAACCATCTGAAACGCGGGGAACACAAAAGGCTGCAGCTTTGCTTGTGGGCTTATTTGACGGGAATCGGTGTGCTGCGCGGCACGGCTACGGCGGCCACGCTGTTTTGCGGCGAGCCTTCGATCACGCGGTCGGAATACGTCATGTACACCAAGGTATTGCGCGTGCCGTCCACCATGCGCACCACGCGCAGGCGTTTGAACAGCAGCGAGGTACGTTCGGTGAATACTTCTTCCTGCTGCCGGATGGGTTCGGCAAAGCGGATGGGGCCGGTTGCCAGGCAGTTGATCGAAGCTTCGGAGCGATCCTCGGCCAGACCCAGCGCGCCCTTGACGCCGCCGGTTTTGGCGCGCGAGACATAGCAGGTCACGCCTGCGACCTTGGGGTCGTCATAGGCGTCAACCACGATCTTGTGGTCGGGGCCGATGAACTTGAACACGGTATCGACCGCGCCAATGGTTTCAGAGCCAGCGGCGGCATAACCGCAGCCCAGCAGCAAGGCGGCGCTGGCCAGCCAGAGTGTGCGTACTTTCATGCTGCTAAGCATACGACGTGTGCGCTTGCATTGCAGCAGACCTATGTGCCTTGAGTGCATGCAGCTTTGTATACAAAATTGTGCAAGCCTTGGCCGGTGGCGAGACAATCCGCCCCTTCTATTTTCGGCAGGTGTGCCGCAGCTGCTTTGCCAAGTTGGCTGCACACCGCCCGTGGCTTCAACGTATTGAACCACTGTGTGATTGCGAAACGCCTCTTCTTCCCCTCTTTGAATGAAATCAGATTCCGCTGTAGCGCAGCCTGCTGTATTGGCTGCGCCTGCTTTGCTTTTGATGGCTGTCGCCTGCGGCCTGTGTGCCGGTGGCAATTACTTTAACCAAGCCTTGCTGCACTCCATTGCCTTGCACTTTGGGGTGGACGATGCCGTGGCTGGTTTGTCGGTAACCGTGGCACAGGTGGCCTACGCTGTAGGCCTGCTGTTTATCACTCCTTTGGGTGACAAGTTTGAGCGCCGCCGCATGGCCGTGGTGTTGATGCTGTTGGCTGCTGTGGGTCACGCCATGGTCGGCTGGTCGGTGAGCTTTGGCATGTTCATGGCCGGCACGCTGATGGCGGGCTTGTTCTCTGTCGCTGCACAAGTGCTCGTGCCCATGGCGGCGGCCTTGGCCGCACCCGGCCATTCGGGGCGCAATGTGGGCTTGGTGCTCAGCGGCTTGCTGGTGGGCATCTTGCTCTCGCGCAGCGTGGCAGGGGGCTTGTCGGCCATTGGCGGCTGGAGCTTGGCCTACCAAGTCACCGCAGTAGTCATGGTGCTGATGGCGCTGTGGATGCAGCGCGCATTGCCCACCTCGCGCCACCCGCAGCCTATGCCGTATGTGCAAGTGTTGTCTTCAATGGGGCAGCTGCTGCGCAGCCATCCTGCGCTGCGTTTGCGCACCACAGCCAGCGCCTTGGCCTTTGCCTCGGTGAGCGTGATGTTTGCCACCATGGCGCTGGTGTTGGCCAGTGAGCCTTTGCAACTGAGCGATGCGCAAATCGGCTTGGTGGGGCTAGCCGGTGTAACGGGGGCCTTGATTGCCAATGTGGCGGGCAGCTGGGCTGATAAAGGCAAGGGCAATGCCCTGCTGCGCTTGGGCGCGGTGATGCTGCTGCTGTCGTGGTGGCTGTTGTGGCTGGGCCAGACTAGTGTGTGGTGGTTTGTGGCGGGTGTGCTGGTGATGGATTTGGGCTTGCAAGCCATTAATGTCACCAACCAATCGAGTGTGGCCAGCTTATTGCCCGAGGCGCGCAGCCGCATGAACGCGGTCTATATGACGGGGTACTTTGCTGGAGCGTCGGCTGGTTCTGCTCTAGGCGTATGGGCGTGGAATTTGGCAGGCTGGCAAGGGGCTTGCAGCGTAGGTGCCGGTCTGGCGTGCTTAGCTGGGGTGAGTGTATGGCGCGGCGTGCGCTGGAGCAAACAACAAAGACGCTTGCAATTACAGGGCGCTGAAGTGTGATGGAAGAAGGCGGCTGTCCGCCTATTTCAAAAAGTTAACAGTGTCAATATTTGTCAACTGGTTATGTCGTTTATATCG
>JAEYRT010000109.1 GCA_023435325.1 Pseudomonadota bacterium
CTCCTGCACCATGAGATACATCAGTTCGTCGCCGTTGTAGATGCGGCCAGCGTTGTCCACCAGCAGCAGGCGGTCGGCATCTCCGTCCAGGGCCACTCCGTAATGTGCATGATTGGCCCGCACGGCCAGCGCCAGTGCTTCAGGATGGGTGGCACCGACGGCGTCATTGATATTCATGCCGTTGGGCTCGCAGCCAATGGCAATCACTTCCGCACCCAGTTCATGAAATACCTTGGGGGCGATGTGGTAGGCCGCACCATGCGCGGCATCAACCACGATGCGCAGGCCATGCAGCGACAGATGACTGTCGAATGTGCTCTTGCAGAATTCGATATAGCGGCCTGCTGCGTCATCCAGGCGGCGTGTTTTGCCCAGAGCCGCAGATTCCACCCATTGCGGTGACTCTTCCAGCGCAGCCTCCACGGCTTCTTCCCAGGCGTCATCCAGCTTGGAGCCTTGTGCGCTGAAGAACTTGATGCCGTTGTCATAAAACGGGTTATGGCTGGCGCTGATCACCACGCCCAGGCTGGCGCGCTGCGTGCGAGTCAGGTAGGCAACGCCCGGTGTTGGCAGAGGGCCGAGCAGCAGTACATCAACGCCAGCCGCATTGAAACCTGCTTCCATTGCCGCTTCGAGCATGTAGCCTGAAATGCGGGTGTCCTTGCCAATCAGGACCACGGGACGGTCCTGCGTCTTTTTCAGTACACGGCCCACTGCATGCGCCAGGCGCAAGGCAAAGTCTGGATTGATCACCGACTGACCGACCCTGCCACGAATGCCGTCGGTGCCGAAATATTTGCGTGCCATGAATTACTCTCGTTAGAAATGCACAGTGTGTTGGTCTTGCATGGCTTGCCACACGGACAGCGCAGCTTTGGTCTGCGCGACATCATGCACACGCACGACGCGTGCTCCGCGCTCTACGGCCAGCAAGGCAGCTGCTACGCTGGGCACCATGCGCTGCTCCACGGGCAAGCCGCTCACCTGTCCCAGGGAGCCTTTGCGTGACCAGCCTGCCAAAAGTGCAAAGTCTAGTTCCAGCAGTTCGGACTGGCGTGCAAGCAACGCAAAATTTTGTGCCACGCTTTTGCCAAACCCGATGCCGTAGTCCCAGACGATGCGCTGGCGCGCAACGCCGCGCGCCATCAATGCTTGGCTTTCGCGCAATAAAAAATCCCGCACCTGTGGCACGGCGTCACCCTGCATGTGATGCAGGTGCATGTCTTGCGGCGTCTGGTGCATGTGCATGAGGCACACGCCGCAGCTGGGGTGGGCGGCCACTACATCCTGAGCGCCAGGCTGGCGTAAACCCCAGACGTCATTGATGATGTCTGCCCCCAGATCCAGTACGGCCTGCATGACTTGCGGTTTGTATGTGTCCACAGAGATGGCCACACCCAGCTTGACCGCTTCCTGCACCACGGGCACAACACGCGAGAGCTCTTCTTCCAGGGGCACGGCAGGTGAGCCAGGGCGCGTGGATTCTCCGCCGATGTCCAGAATGTCAGCCCCGTCACGCACCAGTTGCTCGGCATGGCGCAGTGCCTGAATGCCTTGATGGCGGCCACCGTCGGAAAACGAGTCCGGCGTGTTGTTGACGATGCCCATGACGAGTGGACGGTCCAGATCCAGAACAAAGCGCGAGGTTTGCCATTGCGGCATGTCATTCTCCAAAAAACGCGGGCATGAAAAACGGGGCCCGTAGGCCCCGTTATTGTGCTTGCATCCTTTAAGCCGCAGTGGGCGCAGGATCGGTATCGACAGCGGGTGTTCCGCCATCCGAGGAATTGCCATCATCGCTGGACTTCTTGGCAGCGGGCACCCAGTCCTTTGGTGGGCGGGGTTCCTTGCCCGCGAAGATGTCATCCAGCTGTTCCATGTCGATGGTTTCCCACTCGAGCATGGCCTTGGCCATGGCATGCATCTTGTCCTTGTTGTCCTCGATCAGCTTGCGTGCAAGCGCATATTGCTCATCGATGATGCGGCGCACCTCGTCATCCACCTTTTGCATGGTGGCTTCGGACAGGTTGGCGCCCTTGCTGAAGGTGCGGCCCAGGAAAGGTTCACCTTCCTGTTCGGAATACACCATGGTACCCAGAGCATCACTCATGCCGTAGCGTGTGACCATGTCGCGTGCAATTTGCGTGGCACGTTCAAAGTCGTTCGATGCGCCGGTGGTCATCTGGTTCATGAACACTTCTTCGGCGATACGGCCACCAAACAGCATGGCGATCTGGTTGAGCATGTACTCCTTGTCGTAGGAATAGCGGTCCTGCTCGGGCAGACTCATGGTCACACCCAGCGCACGACCGCGGGGGATGATGGTGACCTTGTGCACAGGGTCGCACTTGGGCAGCAGACGGCCAATCAAGGCGTGGCCAGCTTCGTGGTAGGCCGTGTTGCGGCGTTCTTCCTCGGGCATGACCATGGTCTTGCGTTCGGGGCCCATGATGATCTTGTCCTTGGCCTTTTCGAAGTCCTGCATTTCCACGGTGCGCGCATTGCGGCGGGCAGCCATCAAGGCGGCTTCGTTGCACAGGTTGGCCAGATCGGCGCCCGACATGCCGGGTGTACCGCGGGCAATGACGGAAGGATTGACGTCCTGGCCCACAGGAATCTTGCGCATGTGCACGTTCAGGATTTGCTCACGGCCGCGGATGTCGGGCAGCGTCACATACACCTGGCGGTCAAAGCGGCCAGGGCGCAGCAGGGCGGCATCCAGGATGTCAGGGCGGTTGGTGGCAGCCACGACGATCACGCCGAGGTTGGTCTCAAAGCCATCCATCTCCACCAGCATCTGGTTCAGGGTTTGCTCGCGTTCGTCGTTGCCGCCACCCATGCCGGCGCCACGCTGGCGACCAACTGCATCAATTTCGTCGATGAAGATGATGCAAGGGGCGTTCTTCTTGGCGTTTTCGAACATGTCGCGCACGCGTGCAGCGCCCACGCCGACAAACATTTCCACGAAGTCGGAGCCGGAGATCGAGAAGAAAGGCACCTTGGCTTCGCCAGCAATCGACTTGGCCAGCAAGGTCTTGCCGGTACCGGGAGGGCCGACCAGCAGCAGGCCACGGGGGATGCGGCCGCCCAGCTTCTGGAACTTGTTGGGGTCTTTGAGAAAGTCCACGACTTCCTTGACTTCTTCCTTGGCCTCGTCACAGCCAGCCACATCGGCAAAAGTGACCGAGTTGTTGTTTTCGTCCAGCATGCGTGCCTTGGACTTGCCGAAGCTGAAGGCACCGCCCTTGCCACCACCCTGCATTTGGCGCATGAAGTAAATCCACACGCCCACCAGCAGCAACATGGGGCCCCAGCTGATCAGCAAGCTCATCAGCAGTGAGCCCTCTTCGCGAGGCTTGACGTCGAACTTGACATCATTGGCGATCAGGTCGCCCACCAGGCCGCGGTCCAGATAGGTCGCTGTAGTGCGAACCCGGCGGTCATCGGTGGTCAGAGCCACGATTTCAGTGCCGCTTTGGCCTTCCTGAATGGTTGCACTCTTGATGCGGTTGTTGCGCACCTCGGTCAGGAATTCCGAATAGCCGATTTGACCAGCGCCAGCGCTGCCACGGGTATCAAATTGCTTGAATACCGTAAACAACACCATGGCGATGACCAGCCAGACGGCGATTTTTGAAAACCACTGATTGTTCAAGCGGGGCTCCAGAGAAAAAAGGAGAAAACATGCACATGGGAACGTGTCGTACCCATCTGAGGCTCATTTTAGGTCTTTCAAGCAGCTTTGCCGAACCCTTATTCCCGCCAAGGCAATGGAGTTCAAGGTTTTTCCGGACATGGCGGCCTGATGCCAATCATGAGCGATTACTTTTTCAGACCCATGCCGACCAGGAAAGTTTCGGAGGATTTGTCCCGTGAAGACTTGGGTTTCAGTGGTTTGACGACCTTGAAGTGATCGCGAAACAACTTCACCAGATCGTCATATCCTGGTCCGTGAAAGACCTTGGCAACCAGTGCGCCTTCGGGTTTCAGATGCTGGGAGGCGAAGTCCACCGCCAATTCAATCAAGTGGGCAACGCGTGCACCATCGGTGGTGCTATGCCCGGACAAATTGGGCGCCATGTCTGACACCACCACGTCCACGGGCCGACCTTGCACCACTGCCTCCAATTGAGCGAGGACGGCCTCTTCACGAAAATCGCCCTGGATGTAGTGCACGCCCTCGATGGGTTCCATGGGAAGCAAGTCTAGGGAAATGATGGTGCCGTTGAGTTCACCCGCTGCCGCCCCGGTGGGCGAGAGCCGACGGCGCACATATTGGCTCCAGGCGCCAGGGGCACATCCCAGGTCCACCACGATATGCCCTGGTTTGATGAGCTTGAAGGTTTCGTCGATTTCCTTGAGCTTGTAAGCCGCACGCGCGCGATAGCCATCCTTTTGGGCGGCTTGCACATAAGGGTCGTTCAGGTGCGCATTCAGCCAATTCTTGTTGACCTTCTTGCTTTTCGTTTTGGTATTCATCGCAAATTTCTTCCTGCCTCGATAATACGGGCATGCCCCAAATTGAATTAACTCCCGCTGAGCGCCGGGAACACCGCGCCAATGCCCACCATCTTGACCCTGTGGTCATGATTGGTGGTGACGGCTTGACACCCGCCGTCCAAAAGGAAGTTGACGCTGCACTGAACGCCCACGGCCTGATCAAGGTGCGTGTCTTTGGCGACGACCGTGCAGCCCGTGAACAGGTGTACCAGACCCTGTGCGATGCACTGAACGCTGCTCCCATCCAGCACATCGGCAAGCTGCTGGTGCTGTGGCGCCCCATTCCCGAGAAGGAAAAGGCGCTGGACGAAGACCGCAAGGCCGGTCCACGCGATATCAAGCTGCTCAAGTTCGGCCGTGCAGGCAGCAAGCCTGAAGTCAAGCAAATCCGTGTGCTGGGCAATCAGCGCCTGACGCAAGGTGGCCTGATCAAGCGCGCCAAGAAGGCTGGCCCCAAGTCGACCAAAAAAGGCCATTAAACCTTTGCCTGGCAGATTCGCATGACCACAACACCATCCGCAGCGCAGCAGCGCCACATTCTGTGCATGAAGTGGGGCACCAAATACGGGCCGGAATACGTCAACCGCCTGTATGCCATGGTGCGCCGCCATCTCACGGGTGATTTTCGCTTTGTCTGCCTGACCGACGATGCTGAAGGGATTCGTTCCGAGGTGCAGTGCCTGCCCATTCCTTCGCTGGAATTGCCTGCAGGCATTCCGGAACGTGGCTGGACCAAGCTGACGACTTTTGCCAAAGACCTGCACGGACTGCAGGGGACGGCCCTGTTTTTGGATGTGGATGTGGTGATCACCGGTTCACTGGATGATTTCTTCACCTATCCCGGTGAGTTCCTGATCATCCATGATCACAAGCGTCCATGGCGGGTTACGGGCAATTCTTCCGTGTATCGGTTCGAGCTGGGGGCACACCCCGATGTGCTCGAGTACTTTCGCGGACACTTTGACGAGATTCGCAAGCAGTTTCGCAATGAACAGGCTTATTTGTCGGATGTGCTGCACAAGCAAGGCAAACTCAAGTACTGGCCGGCCGAATGGTGCCCGAGCTTCAAGTACCACTGCATTCCGAGCTGGCCGACGAACTACTGGAAGCCGCCTTTTGTACCTGACAATGCACGCATCGTGATCTTCCATGGCGAATGCAATCCGCCCGATGCGCTGGCGGGGCGCCGCAATCGCCGTTTCCGCTTCATCCAGCCTGCCACATGGGTGGCCGAGCATTGGCGTGAGTGACGAATAGCGCTGGTGTTTTGATGTCTCAACCCCGCGGATGGTGATTCGCGGGGTTTTTTTGTGCCTAACACCAAGGGTCTATTAAATTGATAGCGATAGCGTAGGCAGGTACTGGTTTTCCAATTGTTTTGTATTGCAAGTGGTTGAGAGAAGGGCGCTATAAGCTATGTATTTAGTAGGGCGCCGCCACGGCGGGATCCGCTTGCACCTGCAGTTGACAGGCCTGCAAAAACGACTGCAGCAGCACGCTGTCGCAGCGTTCCTGCATCACATACACCGACGTACTGGTGGAGGCCGGGTTGTCTGTGATGCGAATGGGTCGAAAGCGCGGGTCGGCAATGAATTCAGCCTCTGAAACAGCGCCCACGCCCAAGCCCCGGGCCACGGCTTCCCGTATGGCTTCGCGGCTGCCGATTTCAATCACGGTCTGCGGCTGCACCTGCGCAGCTGCAAGGGCTTGCTCCAGCGCCGCACGGGTGGTGGAGCCGCGTTCGCGCTGGATGAGCTGCACGCCCTGCAAAGCATGGATGGGGACGGTGTCAAATGCCGCCAAGGGGTGCGACAGGGGCGCGAACAAGATGATGGGATGGCTGGCATAGGGGATGGACAGCAAGCCCGGGCGCTCGTAGCGACCAGCCAGCACCGCGATGTCCGTGATGTAGTGCTCCAGATCGTGCAACACCTGCTGGGAGTTGCCCATGCGGATGGAAAGCTGCATGCCTGGGTAGTGCTGCCGGTAGGCCGCCACCATCTCAATCACATGGAAAGGACCGACGGCACCCAGCTTGAGCACGCCCTGGTTGAGCTGACCGCTGTCGCGCAGCAAAAACTCGGCTTCTGATTCGATGGCCAGCAGCTTTTGCGCCACCGCCAGCAGTTTGTGACCGGCATCGGTCAGGCTCATGCGGTAGCCGCGGCGGTGAAACAGCTCCACCCGGCTTTGCCGCTCCAGGGTGCTGATCTGGCTGGACACGCTGGGCTGGCTGACGCCCAGACTGCGTGCGGCAGCGCTGAGGCTGCCATGGTGGGCAACGGCGACAAAGGTGCGATAGCGGTTAGTGCTCATGCTCATGCTCATGGAAAGCGTCTCAAGCTTTGGCCTATAGAAACTGTGTGAACTGATTCTGAAACTTTCACATGGCAGAAATATGTCGCTTCTAGGATGCAGGCATCGACACGCAAAAGCGTGCGTTTTTCCCACTCACAGGAGCTTGTCCGCATGATGATGTCCCGCAAAACCTGGCTGCGCAGCGTTGCCGCTACTGCCTTGTCTCTGGCCGCTTTCAGTGCGGTCAATGCCCAAACCAACGAGCTGCGCGTCGGCTTGATCCCTTCCGAAGACGCGCAGGCCATGATCCGTGCCAGCACACAGGTCATGGAGCAGCTGGCAGCCAAGACCGGCATGCAAGTCAAGCCCTTTGTGGCGAATGACTACAACGGCGTGATCGAGGCGCTGCGTGCAGGCAAGCTGGATATTGCCTACCTGGGGCCGTTTTCTTATGTGCTGGCCCACCAAATTGCTGGTGTGGATGCTTTTGCAGTGGCAGTGACCAAGAAAACCGGTCGCAGTGCCTATCAGAGCATGGTGATTGCGCGCAAGGACAAGGGACTGCAAAGCCTGGATCACCTTCAGGGTCGCACCTTTGCTTTCGTGGACCCCAGCTCGGCATCCGGGCATTTGTTTCCCAAGGCTGGGCTGATGGCCGCGGGGTTTGATACCGACAAGGGCTTTGGTCGTGTGATCTTTTCTGGATCGCACGACGCCAGCATCATGGCGGTTGCCAACAATAAGGTCGATGCTGCAGCTGTGGCAGACCGCATTTTTGACTCGGCCATCAAGAAGGGCTTGGTCAAACGGGAAGACTTTACGGTGATCTGGCATTCCAAGCCTATTCCTGAATCCCCCATGGTGTGGCGCCAGAGCCTGGACGCGGCCACCAAGCAAAAGGTTGCTGCCGCACTGGCGGAGATCAAGGACCTGCCCTGGGGGGACCAGGGCCTGCTCAATGGCTTTGCCGCGACCGATGACCAGGCCTATGACGTGGTGCGCCAGACGGCCAAGGCCTTGAATCTGGATCTTGGGAAGATGAAATGATCACCATCCGCAACCTGCGCAAAAGCTATGCCAGCAACCATGTGCTGCATGGCATTGATTTGGATGTCCGCCCCGGAGAGTTCGTAGTCATGCTGGGACTGTCGGGGGCCGGCAAGTCCACCCTGCTGCGCTGCATGAACGGACTGGTGCAGCCGGATAGTGGCACGCTGCAGGTGGGGGGCATTGATCTGTGCCAGCCTCACTCGCGCCGGGCGCTGGCGCGCCATGTGGCCATGGTGTTCCAGCACCACAACCTGGTGCAGCGCCTGTCGGTGCGCAAAAACGTGCTGACCGGCCGCCTAGGGCAGCTGGGCACCTTGCCATCGCTGCTGCAATGGTTTCGTGACAGCGATCTGCGCATTGCCGATGCATGTCTGGAGCGAGTGGGGCTGGCGCACAAGGCGCTGGAGCGCACCGAGGCTTTGTCTGGCGGGCAGATGCAGCGCGTGGGCATTGCACGCGCCCTGGCCCAGCAGCCGCAGGTGATTCTTGCTGATGAGCCCGTGGCCAGTCTGGACCCGAAAACCGCCCGCTCGGTGTTGCAGTATCTGCGGGATGCCACCCGCGAAATGGGGATCGCTGTGGTGTGCAACCTGCACCAGGTGGAGTACGCCAAGGAGTTCGGTGACCGCGTGGTGGGGCTGGCACAGGGGCGCATGGTATTTGATGGTGCTCCGCAAGATCTTGACGGGGCAGCTTTGCACGCCATCTACCACGTGGCACCCGCACAGCTGGCGCAGACGCCTGCGGCTTCGCCCACTTCCTGGCTACAGACAGCCGCTGCAGGAGGCATGTAATGGCACAGATGGAATCTTTGCGCGCACACGGTGCGGACCGCTGGCGCTGGACGGTTGAGCGGCCTCAGGGCAAGCGCGGGTGGGTGAGCATGGCTGCGATGGCATTGGCCATTGCGTGGCTGCTGCACTGGAGCGCCGGTGGCGCGCAGATGAGTTGGGGCGAACTGGCCAACGGCATGCCGCAGATCGGAGATTTTCTGGCGCGTTCGGTGCCTCCGGACTGGAGTGTGCTGCCGCGCCTGTGGGCTCCGGCCATCGAGACCGTGCAAATTGCCATTTGGGGCACGCTGCTGTCGGTGGTGCTGGCTTTGCCGCTGTCGTTCATTGCTGCCAGCAATTTGCACAGCTGGCACTGGCTGCGCCGCATCACGCGCCAGTTCCTGAACGTGGTGCGCAGCATCAATGAGCTGATTTTGGCTCTGGTGTTTGTGTCAGCCGTTGGGCTGGGGCCTTTCCCTGGCGTGCTGGCCTTGGCCCTGCATGGCATGGGCATGCTGGGCAAGTTCTTTGCGGAAAGCATTGAGGAAATTGACCACGGTCCGTTGGAGGCCTTGCGCAGCGCGGGAGCCTCGCAGCTGCAGGTGATCGCCTTTGGCGTAGTGCCGCAGGCAATCACGGCCTGGATTGCCGTGGTGCTCTACCGTTTTGAAGTGAATCTGCGCTCGGCCACGGTGCTGGGCATGGTGGGCGCCGGTGGCCTGGGCTTCGAACTGGTCGCCAGTCTCAAGCTGTTCCAGTACCAGGAGACAGCCACTTGCATCATCGTGATCACCGCCATGGTGGTGGTGGCGGATTTGATCAGCAACGCGCTGCGCAGCCGCATCCAGCAAGGCGCGCGTTAACCAGGTGCCGGGGCGGAAAACGCCCCGTGCTGCATCTCGACACGGCCCGGGTCTGGGCCGCTTCCTTCGCTCCTTTCAACCGATGTGGGGCGCTGGCGTGGCCAGCGTCAGGGGCTGTTTGACCTTGCATTTTCTGAGAGATCGTTTCTGTGTGGACCTATCACAACCCCGTTCGCGTGCACAGCGGCATTGAGAGCCTGAACCAGCTGCCTGTTTTGCTGGGCGGCCGTCGCTGTATCGTGGTGACTTTTCCGCAAGCCCGAAGCCTGGGCCTGGTGCAGCGCCTGCAGGAGTTGCTGGGTGCCCAGCTACAGGCCGTGGTAGATGGCATCTTGCCCAACCCCGATGTCAGCTGGCTGGCACCGCTGTACGACGACGTGCACCGTACGCACGCTGATGTGGAATGCGTGGTGGCACTGGGCGGTGGCAGCGTGATTGACACAGCCAAGGCCTTGGTGTGCGCCACACCCGGCAGCAGCTTTGCCGAATTGCTGGCCGTGCTGGAGCAAGGCGGCAGTCTGCCGGCAGGGCCACATAAGGCACTGATTGCCATACCGACCACGGCCGGCACGGGCAGTGAGGTCACACCCTGGGCCACGATTTGGGACCAAACGGCAGGGCGCAAGCATTCGCTGCACCAGGCTTGCACTTGGCCAGAGGCGGCGCTGATTGATCCGGCGCTGATGAGCAGCCTGCCTGCCGGGGCGAGCCTGGCTGCGGGGCTGGATGCGCTGTCGCATGCGCTGGAGTCTTTGTGGAATGTGAACCGCAACCCGGTCTCCATGCTGCTGGCAGAACAGGCGGCGCGCCAGACGCTGGCCACATTGCCGCAATTGATGCAGGACCTGGGCAATGTGCAGCTGCGTGCAGACATGGCGCAGGCCGCCTTGCTGGCTGGGCTGGCGTTTTCCAACACCAAGACCGCGCTGGCGCATTCGCTGTCATATGACATCACCTTGCAGCATGGCGTGCCGCATGGCATTGCCTGCTCGTTCAGTCTGCCGCTGGTGATGGAGATGGCACTGGGGGTGGACGATGCGGTCGATGCCGCGCTGTGCCGCATCATGGGGGCCGACACGCCGCAGGCCGCCGTACAACAACTGCGCAGCTTTTTGCAGCGCCTGGGCGTGCACACCGATCCTGCGCACTACGGTGTCTCCTCCCGCGACTGGGAGCAGATGGTGCACAAAGCCGCCTGTGGCCCCCGTGGGCGCAACTTCATCCGCGCGCTCCACTGAAAGCAACCGCCAAAGACACCTGCCTGGGGCCCAAGGTTCCACCGGGCAGTTCCTCCACATATTTTGAAGAGCAACCACACCATGCATGCACTGCACCACGCCACAGACACACAGCTGTTACCCCCCACTTTCAACGCCCATGCCGCAGCGGCAGTTGCGAGCTTGGCTCCCCTGGAGGCCGTGATCTTTGACTGGGCGGGCACCTTGGTCGATTTTGGCTCTCTGGCACCGACGCAGATTTTTGTGGAGGCATTTGCGACGTTCGGCATCACGGTCACGCTGGAACAAGCCCGTGGTCCTATGGGTTTGTCCAAATGGGACCATATTCACCAATTGCTGCAGACCCCCGAGATTCGCAGCCAGTGGCTGGCGCGTACGGGGCAAGAGCCTGGGGACCGCGATGTCGATGCCATCTACGCACATTTCATGCCCTTGCAAATTGCCAAGGTGGGGGAATTTTCAGCCCCCATTGCAGGCGCGGTGGAGTGCCTGCAGTGGCTGCGTGCCCAGGGCTTGAAAGTCGGTTCATGCTCGGGCTATCCGCGTGAGGTGCTGGCGCAACTGCTACCGCAGGCCCGTGCTGCAGGCGTGGCCCCTGACCATGTGGTGGCAGGGGACGAGCTGCCCGCAGGCGGACGTCCCGGCCCATGGATGGCACTGGCCAACGTACTGGCCCTGGGCGTGCGTGATGTGCGCGCCTGTGTCAAGGTGGACGATACCGTGCCTGGGATTGAAGAGGGTTTGAACGCAGGCATGTGGACGGTGGGCCTGAGCCTGTCGGGCAACGAAGTAGGCCTGAGCTTGCCAGAGCTGGCGCACACGCCGCACGACGAGGTGGCTGAGCGCATGGCTGCGGCCGAGCGCAAGCTCCGTGCGACGGGGGCACATTACGTGGTGCGCAGTGTGGCCGAACTGCCGCAGGTGCTGGCGCAGATTGCGCAGCGCATGGCGGCCCATTAGGGCGCACAGGCACTGGGTCATGCCGTGTCACGGACAATGCGCGGCATGACTTCCCACACACAACCGCGCAACCCTTTGCATGGCCTCACGCTGGAGCGCATGCTGACTGATCTGGTGGACTACTATGGCTGGGCCGAATTGGGAGAACGCATTCCGGTGCGCTGCTTCAATCTCGATCCCAGCATGTCGTCCAGCCTGCGCTTTTTGCGCAAAACCCCCTGGGCGCGGGAAAAAGTAGAGCAGCTTTATCTTTACACGCTGCGCCAATCGCAGCGGGAGCAGCGTTAAAGGCACTCTGGGGACCAGAACACGGGCTTGCAGGCCGTTTACCCGTGAGACGAGGTGCGGGCAGCACGTGAATTGCTTGTAAGCAAATGAATCTGTGAGAATCCGCAGATAACGAATGGCTGCTCTCCATGTCTGAAATCACGCTTTTTTCTGCCAGTCAGTACGAGTCCATCTGCGACAGCTTGCCTGACCCGGCTTTTATCCTGACGAAGTCGGGCCGCTATGCAGCCATCTTGGGAGGCAAGGACAAGCGTTACTACCACGATGGAAGCTCGTTGGTAGGCCAATACATTGCCGATGTGTTGAGCCCCGCCAAGACACAGTGGTTCTTGCAGCAAATACAGCAGGCATTGGCAAGCCAGCAGATGCTGGTGGTGGAGTATGAGTTGAGCGCCCAAGATGTGCGGGGATTGCCAACCGAGGGGCCGGCTGAACCCATCTGGTTTGAAGGTCGCATCACCGCCTTGGAGCAGCTGTATGGCGGTGAAACCGCCGTGCTGTGGGTCGCCAGCAACATCACTGCCAGCAAAAGGATGCAGCAACTGCTGCAGCAGCAGGCATTGACCGATGAATTAACCGGCTTGCACAACCGCCGGTTGTTCATGCAGATGCTCGAACGTGCCTATCGAGCCTTTATGGCGTGCGGCAAGCCTGCCTGTCTGGTGAGTTTTGATGTCGATGGCTTCAAAGCCATCAATGATGGGTTGGGGCATCCCCAAGGAGACCAGGCATTGCGCGATCTGGCGTCCGCAATGGGCAGGTTGATATCCACAGAGGATGTGTTTTGCCGGCTGGGTGGGGATGAATTCACCATTCTGTGTCAGGGGCGGAGCATGTTGGAAATCACAGGTTTTGCGCGGCAACTGCTCGTGTGTGGGCAGCAAGCGCTGCGGCCTTATGTCACACCCAATTCCACGCCCGGCTTGAGTATCGGCATTGCGCATTTCACCGAGGCGGACAGCAGCATGGAAGGCATCATGCGCCGTGTGGACCAGGCACTGTATGTCTCCAAAGCACAGGGCGGGCACCAGGTGAGCAATTTGGATGGGCATATGGTCTGAGCAGGCGCCTTGTGCTCAGGTCCTGACACAAAAAAACTGCCTGCGGGCAGTTTTTTTGTGCGCTGCCGTTCTGTGCTGCCAGGCGCTTAT
>JAEYRT010000111.1 GCA_023435325.1 Pseudomonadota bacterium
GCCCTCCATTGCCCACCCGCTGCAACTGCTCAAGGACGTGGGACTGGGGTATCTGACCTTGGGCCAGCCATCGCCCACGCTGTCTGGTGGTGAAGCCCAGCGCATCAAGCTGGTGACCGAGCTGACCAAGGTGCGCGACGACGTGACCAAACGCGGCAACAAGACCCCGCACACGCTGTATGTGCTGGACGAACCCACGGTGGGCCTGCACATGGCCGACGTGGACAAGCTGATTCGTGTACTGCACCGTTTGGTGAATGCTGGTCACAGCGTGATCGTGATCGAGCACGACCTCGATGTGATTGCCGAAGCGGACTGGATCATCGACCTCGGCCCCGAAGGCGGCACTGGCGGAGGATGCATTGTGGCGGCAGGCACGCCGGAAGAAGTGGTGGCCTTGGGTACCCACACCGGCCAGGCCATTGCACCTGTACTGGCACGATAAGACCGCGCCACGGCCTGTGCCTCAGCGGGGCGAAAGCAATCCCGCTGACGCTGTTTTCGGATTGCTTGCATGCGCACAAGGGGCACCTACCTTTGCCATGCGAGCAATCACTGACACCTAGGCGACAACAACCAAGGGCTTACCCTCGGCACAGGGCTTGCCTTCCGTTTTTATATTTGAATTGTCGGATTCCACCTTGCGAAACGACATTTCAGGGAGTGGCAGCAACAGACTGCCTTTGCATATAACAACTGGAGACCATGCCCATGGCATTGCACCACTTTGGCCGTCGCACGGCCCTGGCCGCCGCATTGGCATTCACAAGTTTGGCTTTTAGCGGCGCGAGCCTGGCGCAGGACGCCGCCGACTGGCCCACCAAACCCATCAAAGTCACCGTTCCCTACACACCCGGCGGTTCCACCGACATCGTCAGCCGCACCGTGTTCGAGGCCGTGAGCAAGCGCCTGGGACAGCCCGTGGTGATCGAAAACAAGCCGGGAGCCAACAGCACGATTGGTGTGGCGCAAACCGCGCGTGCTCCGGCCGATGGCTACAACTTTGTCAGCATGCTGGCGGCCTACACCGTGAATATGTCGCTGTACAAAAAGCTGCCCTACAAAGCCAGTGATTTTGTGGCCGTGAGCCACGTGGCCGATCTGCCCATGTTTCTGTTCAGTTCCAACAAGCTGCCCGTCAAGAACGCCAGGGAACTGGCCGAATACGGCAAGACAAACCCGCTGAACTATGCCTCCAGCGGTACCGGTGCCAGTGCCCACATGATTGGTGCACGCTGGGCCCAGGAGAACGGTCTGAACGCCCAGCACGTGCCCTACAACGGCAGCGCCCCCATCCTGGCGGATCTGATGTCCGGTCAGGTGGACATGCTGTTTGACCCCGCCCTCGTCCCCATGCCGCACGCCAAGAACGGCAAGATCAAGGTGCTGGCGGTGGCGTCCAAACAGCGCTGGCCCGGTGAGCCTGACATCCCGACCATGGAAGAGTCTGGTTTTCCCGGTTTTGTGATGAATTCCTGGGTGGGTGTCCTGGCCCCCAAGGGCACACCCCAGCCCATCGTGGACAAACTGTCCCAGACGATCGCACAAGCCGTTCAGTCTCCTGAAGTCAAGGCCAAGCTCAACCAGTTGGGTTTTGCCGAAATCGGCAGCACACCGGCACAGTTCCAGCAACTGATCGACCAGGACACCGCCATGTACAAAGGCGTGATCGAGAAGGCACAGGTCAGCATCGACTGAGTGAAGGCTTTCTTCGGACAAAACAAAGGCCTGTCAGCATGCGCTGCAGGCCTTTTTATTTGATAGCTATCAACGCTTGCATTGCCTTGCTTTCAGATAGTTTTCCATCTAAAAACAAGGTATATCAAGCGTTAGCAGCTCTTGTTTTTAAGCAACTGGTTTGCCAGCTGCACAAAGCCATCGCCACGCTCGGCCGTGCAGACATAACGTGGCAGGTGCTGCAGCTGCGGCACAAAGCGCGCGATGTTGGCCACGCCCACACTCAGCGGCATGTGCTGGAACATCAGCTGGTCATTGGTTGAGTCCCCAATGTAGATCCACTGGCCCAGCGTGGCGTCGAGGTCGATGTCAAACAGTTCACGCACAATCCAGCGCGCGCCTTCGAGCTTGTTGTGGTCACCAAACCAGCCATTGATGTGGATGGAGCTGACGGTGGCATTCATACCCGCTTCGCGCATGATGGCCACGCACTCGTCGATCTGCGCCTGGGGCATGTTGGTGAACTCGCTGTGGTCCACCGCAATATCGCACTCACGGCCATGCGAGTCCGTCGCGCGCTGGGCACCTGCAACCTGCGCTTCGATCTGCGCCAACACTTCCTGCATCTTGGCAAAGTTGCGCACGCGGGTGTCATCGTCTTGCTGGTACAGCTTGTCCAGGCCACCTTCGGCATTGCGACGCAGCGCCACCGCACCGTTTTCCGCCACGATGGCGTCCACCGGCCAAGCACGCGCAAATGGCACGCTCCAGCCCACGGGGCGGCCGGTGATCGGCACCACTTTCAGGCCTGCATTCTTCAAGCGACCAATGGCCGCCACCACATGCTCCGGCACCACACCTTCGGTGGTCAGTGTGTCATCAATATCGGTCAGCACACCCAGCACATTGGCAGGTACAGGCAGCTCAGACAAGGGACGCAAAAATTCTTGACTCACAGTTCTATCCAAATAAGTCAGCCCGCATGCTGCGGGCTGTAGATCAAGCCAGTGCTTGAAAATTAATTCGCACTACCCAAAGAAAGGCCCGCATGCTCACGCAGGGGGTGGAAGTGAATCTTGGGGAAGCGCTCCTGCGCCAGGCGCACGTCATACGGGCTGGTACACAGAAAAGCCAGTGTGTCGGCCGCATCGTGCGCCAAGCGCATGGGGTAGGCGTTTTCAAACTCGCGCAGCTCGGCAGGGGTGTCTGCCGTGATCCAGCGTGCGCCGGTGTACTGGCAGCCTTCCAGGCGCACATCGCAGTCGTACTCGGTCTTCAAACGGTGCTGTACCACTTCAAACTGTAGCTGACCGACCGCACCCAGCAGCATGTTGCCGCCGACATCGGGCTTGAACACCTGGATCGCGCCCTCTTCGCCCAGCTGCATCAGGCCTTGTTGCAGCTGCTTGGTACGCAGCGGGTTCTTCAGCACCACGGTCATGAACATTTCGGGCGCGAAGAATGGCAGGCCGGTGAACTGCAGGTTCGGTCCATCGGTGATCGAGTCGCCCAACTGCACACCGCCGTGGATGGTGAAGCCAATGATGTCGCCTGCATAGGCTTCATCCACGGCTTCGCGGCGCTGCGACATGAAGGTCACCACGGAGGTGGGGCGCAGTTCCTTGCCGGTGCGTTGCACCTTCATCTTCATACCGGGCGTGTACTTGCCGCTGGCCACGCGCACAAAGGCAATGCGGTCACGGTGGTTGGCGTCCATGTTCGCCTGCACCTTGAACACCACGCCCGAGAAGCCCTTGTCTTCGGGGTGGATGATTTTTTCCTGACGCTGGCGGTTCACCTCGGTGAACGCCACGCGGGGGCCAGGAGGGGGCGACATATCGACCACGGCGTTGAGCACTTCCATCACACCGAAGTTGTTCACACCGGAGCCGAAGAACACGGGTGTCAGCTTGCCCGCCAAGAAGGCCTCATGGTCCCACTCGGCCGACGCGCCTTGCGCCAGTTCCATGGATTCGATGGCGTCGTCAAACGCCTGACCAAAGCGGGCACGCAGGGTTTCGGTTTCGGTCAGCGGGATGACTTCAAAGTCTTCCGGACGCTTTTCGCTGCCGGGCGCAAACACTGTCATGGTCTGCGTTTGCAGATTGATGATGCCGCCGAACAGCTTGCCTTGGCCCACAGGCCAGGTGATGGGGCAGCAAGGCATGCCCAGCTCGCGCTCGACTTCGTCCATGATGTCCAGCGGATCGCGCACTTCACGGTCAAACTTGTTGACGAAGGAAATGATGGGCGTGCTGCGCTGGCGGCAGACCTCGATCAGTCGGCGGGTCTGCGATTCCACCCCGTTGGCCGCGTCAATCACCATCAGGGCTGAGTCCACCGCCGTCAGCACGCGGTAGGTGTCTTCCGAGAAGTCCTTGTGGCCGGGAGTGTCCAGCAGGTTGATGACGTGGTCGCGGTAGCTCATCTGCATCACCGACGATGCCACCGAAATGCCACGCTGCTTTTCAATTTCCATCCAGTCGGAGGTCGCATGGCGCGACGCCTTGCGGCCCTTGACGGCACCGGCGATCTGGATCGCGCCCGAGAACAGCAACAGCTTTTCGGTCAGCGTGGTCTTACCCGCGTCCGGGTGGGAAATGATGGCGAACGTACGACGACGCTTGGTTTCTGGAGCGTATGACACTAGATGGGTGCTGTGATCTGTCGTGGCTGCTGCCACGCGTTGCGACAAAGGGCCGCACGCGCAAAGCGCTGCAGGCCGCAAAAGGTAAAGAGGGTCAATTTTAAAGGAAAGCCTGAAACTGCACCGCCGCCAGAGAATGCGCGCCGCAAGCAGGGACTGCCCCAATGCCCAGGCCTGCACCCAGCAAGCAGACTGCAGGCATGCACACTTTGCATCGCATACACCCCTTGCAATGGCTGATGGCTGCCTTGGCCGTGGCCGCGATGTTCAGCGCCCACTTCGGCTGGCTCAGTGGCTACGCTTGGCTCAAGCCACTACCCATGGTAGTGGCCATGGTGTTGGTGGCTTGGCAAGCACGCCCCTGCCACCGACCGATTGCTAAGCTGCTGCTATTGACCGGGCTGCTGTTGAGCATGGTGGGCGATATCTGCCTGCTGTTTCCGGCGGGTTTTACCGCAGGCTTGGCGTCTTTTCTGTGCGCCCACTTGGCTTACATCTTGATGCTGCACCGTGACAGTGGGCGCTGGCTGCCACGAGTGTGGGCGCTGGTGCTCACGCTGCTCGTCGGCGCAGGCCTGTATGTGTATTTGTGGACGTATGGCCTGCAGCCTGTCTTGCGCCTGCCCGTGCTGGCTTATGTGTGGGTGATTGCCATCATGGCCGCCCAAGCTATCGGCCGCGCAGCCGTGCTGCGCACGCGTGATGCTCAGTTCGTGGCTTGGGGTGCCGTCAGCTTTATGGCCAGCGACAGCATCTTGGCCCTCGACAAATTTGTGCAGCCCGTTCCTGCGGCCTATCTGTGGGTGCTGGGGACCTACTACCTCGCGCAGTGGCTGATCGTGCATGGCATGCTGCCCACACTGAAAGACCGAACTCACTAAAAAGTGAGCTGCTAGCGCTTGCTACATAAGCGCCAGAGCCAAAAAACACTATGCATTTCCGATAGCTTTGTCTTGGGCAATTTGCCCATCGACAATCTCCACCAAGCGGTCACAACGCTGCGCCAAGCGTGGGTCATGGGTGACAATCAAAAACGCCGTACCTTGGCTCTGATGGATCTGGCGCAGCAACTCAAACACCTCTTGCGACGACTGCGTATCGAGATTGCCTGTAGGCTCATCAGCCAGCACCAAAGGCGGCTTGTGCACCAGCGCCCGCGCTATCGCTACACGCTGCTGCATGCCGCCAGACAGCTCGGACGGCTTTTTGTGCAGCGCGTGTGACAAACCTACGGCATCCAGCAACTCGCTGGCATGTGCCTTATTTTGCGCCGTGACAAAACCATTGGCCATCAAGGCTGGCAGCGTGACGTTCTCTAGTGCCGTAAACGCAGGCAGCAGGTGGTGAAACTGGAACACAAAACCTAAGCTTTGGCGGCGCAGCAGCGTCAGGCCAACGTCACTTTGCGTACTGGTTTCCTGGCCTTGTAGTTGGTAGCTGCCACTGCTCATGCGCTCGAGCAAGCCGAGAATACTGAGCAAGGTACTTTTGCCTGAGCCTGATGGCCCGACCAGCGCAATGAACTCACCGGCTTGTACTTGCAGGTTCACGCCATGCAGGATTTCCACCTCATTGGGCTGACCCACGTTGTACGATTTGCGCACATCGCGCAACTGTAGCAGCGGCGTGTTTGAAAAGTTCTTTGCAGTCATAACGCCACCTCACACCCGAATGGCCTGCGCCGGGTCCATGGCCGCCGCGCGGCGCGCGGGGGCCACAGCGGCCAGCACGCCGCAGATGGTGGCGGTCAGGGTGGCCGAAACCACATCGCCCCAACCCAAAGCAATCGGGAACAGTGGCCCGCCATCTTCAGCCCGAACAAACGCTGTAAACACCACAATCAGGAGCCAAGACAGCGCCACGCCGGCCACAGAGCCTAGAGCCCCGACCACGGCACCTTGCAGCAAAAACACGCGCAGCACTTGGCCACGTGTAGCGCCCATGGCACGCAAGATACCTATTTCCTTGCGCTTTTGCACCACGCTCACCACCAGCACGCTGGCAATGCCCAGCACCACCACCACCAGCACCACGCCGCGAATCATCGCGGTGCTCATGCTCTGGGCATTCAGGGCTGAGAGCAGCTGCGCATTCGTGTCCTGCCAGCTCTCAATCTCATAGTCATAGCGGGCACGCAGTTGCCGGGCAATGGCATCGGCCTGCCAGACATCGGCCACCTGCATGTCCAGTACAGTGGCACCACCGGGCACGCCGAGCAGGCTTTGTGCGCTGCGCAGTGGAATGATGACGGTGCGACGGTTCAAGTCTTTGACACCCAAATCCATCAATGCCGAGACGCGCACGCTTTCTGTGACGCTGCCGGTGTCGATGGTGAACCTATCCCCGGCGCGCACTCCCAGATCGGCCGCCAGTTCCTTGCCAATCATGGCGTCGCCCGGCTGTAGCCCCCACGCGCCTACAACAATCTTTTCACGCAGATTGACGATGCGCTGGTAGCGCTCCAGCTCTACGCCCATTAGCGCAATCGATTGTGAGGCCTCACCGCGCAGCGCCAGGCCAGAGCCCGAGACCATGGGCGATACCGCCGG
>JAEYRT010000245.1 GCA_023435325.1 Pseudomonadota bacterium
ACGATGGACAGGTCTTGGGTCTGCCCGCGGCGGAACACCGTGATGGCGCTCTTGGTGCCAGGCTTGGTGTTACCCACCAGACGTGGCAGATCGGCCACCTTGTCGATGGCTTTGCCATCGTATTTCACGATGATGTCGCCCGGTTCGATGCCCGCCTTGGCGGCAGGAGAGTCAGGCTCGACAGCAGAAACCAGTGCGCCCTTGGCATTGCCCAGCCCAATGGACTCCGCCACTTCCTTGGTCACCTGCCCGATCTGTACGCCAATGCGTCCACGTGTGACCTTGCCGGTGGCACGCAACTGGTCGCTGACACGCACGGCCTCATCAATCGGGATGGCAAAAGAAATCCCCATGAAGCCACCGGAGCGCGAGTAGATCTGGCTGTTGATGCCCACCACTTCGCCGCGCATGTTCAGCAAGGGGCCGCCCGAGTTACCGGGATTGATAGCCACATCGGTCTGGATGAAAGGCAGATAGTCGCCCGTGTCGCGTTGCTTGGCAGACACAATGCCTGCGGTCACGGAATTCTCCAGGCCAAAGGGCGAACCAATGGCCATCACCCACTCGCCCACTTTGAGGTTGCTGACGTCGCCAATCTTGACGGCAGGCAAGCCCGTGGCTTCGATTTTCACAACCGCCACGTCGGTACGTTTGTCCGAACCAATGATCTTGGCTTTGAACTCGCGCTGGTCGGTCAGCGTCACGATCACTTCGCTGGCACCTTCCACAACATGGGCGTTGGTCATCACATAACCATCGGAACTCAAAATAAAGCCTGAGCCGACACCACTGGGACGCTCGATACCTTCTTCATTGGGCTGTGCCGGACCTTGCCGTGGCACGCTGGGCACTGGCAGACCAAAGCGGCGGAAGAACTCCAGCATTTCCTCATCCATGCCCGGAATGGCCACCTGGCTGTTGCTGATCTTCTCGGTCGTACGGATATTGACCACCGCTGGCCCCACCACATCCACCAGTTGCGTGAAATCCGGCAGCCCGGTGACCAAAGGCGCACTGGGCACCGTCACGGCTTGCGCGTGCGCGCTGGAAAACACTTGGCGGCTTGCCTCACTCCAGCCAATGCTGGCAGCACCAGCAGCCAGGCCAACAGCCAGGACCACGGCATGGAGGGGTTTGAGTCGCATTGAAGGCATTGTTGTCATCCTTTCGAAAAACACCGTCTGCACAGTGTGCAGTTACATGTTCAGAAAAACAAACCGCAAATTGGTTCCCTGCTTGTGGGAGAGAGGCTGGCCCTGCTTGGCGCTGTGAAGTCTTCATGCCCTTGCCATAGCTTTCTCACCAGCGGCAAGTATTTCAAATAAAAAAAGAGCGCTTGGCGCGCTCTCTGATTGGTTTTCCGTATGGTTTGATACTGAAATGCTTGCAGTTACAGCGCTGACAGCTCTCATTTCCACACTTGTACAGATTCAAGGCGCAGTGCTGGCATTGCTGCGCGCACCAAAGCTGGCGTTGCGCAGAAATTCTGCGGGCGCCTGCAAAGAGGCGCGGCTGGCGTATTGCTGGTGGTTGGCCAGCAAGGCATCCAGGCGAGGATCGCGCAGCACCTCACCCTCTTGCGTTGCCACCAGCACAGCCGCCGGATTTTGCGTGTTCGCTTCTGCCAGCTGAGCACCGGTGCTGCCTGCAGGGCTGCCCATCAGGTTCCAGCCCAATGCCGCAACTGCAGCCACCGTGGCAAAACTGGCTGCCACCTTCCAGCGAAACACCGAACTGTTGGCTGCAGGATCACGCAAGGCCACGACAGGCGTTTGCTGCTGCTCCATGCCCGCCGCCACCTGCTCCAATGCGGACGACTGCAGCTGCAGCGGAGGCTCCTGGGCCAGCTGGGCCCGCAGGCCGCTCAGCAAATCATGCTGGCTGTGGTGCGCCAAGTCTGGCGAGCGCAGCACATCCCCCACCAAATGGTAAAGCTCCCAGCTCGCGCAGCCTTCCGCACTTTCTGCGCACACCAAGGCCTGCTCCAGCGCTTCACCGTGCAGTTCACCATCCACCAAAGCGGACAGCAATTCCTTGTTCATCTGTTGTTCCATCATGGGTTCACCTGCTCACTGGCTTATTACCGATGTGTTCTCTTGTGCCTACCAACGTTTGCCCCCCTGGCGCTCCAGCAAAGGCTTGACGCGGGCCGAAATCGCCTCGCGTGCCCGGAAGATGCGCGAACGCACCGTGCCAATGGGGCAGTTCATGGCCAAGGCAATTTCTTCATAGCTCAGGCCTTCGATCTCACGCAGCGTGACTGCTTGACGCAAGTCTTCGGGCAAAGCTTCCATGGCCGCATTCACGGCTGCTGCAATCTCTTGCGCAGCCAGCACAGTTTCTGGCGTTTCGTCTGTGCTTGGTTCATTGCGAGGACGGAAAGTTTCATCATCGTCCTCGGAAATGTGTAACGCGCTCTCCAGCATCACCGGGTCGCGCTTCATTTCGACCAGGGCTTTTTTCGCGGTGTTGACTGCAATCCGATACAACCACGTATAAAACTGCGCCTCCCCACGAAACTGATGCAATGCACGATAGGCACGCAAGAAGGTTTCTTGTGCAATGTCCTGCACCAGATCCTGATCCCGCACCATGCGGGCAATCAGTCGCTCGATCCGGCGCTGGTATTTGATGACCAACAACTCATACGCGCGCTGATCACCAGCAACGGTACGTTCAACCAGCTGTAAATCACTGTCGGAGGAAGAAGGTAGCGCAGGGGCAGAGGTCATGAAGGCGAAGTTACGCGGTGGCTCCAATCCGCAACCCAAGCAACGTTCTACGGTCGTGCAGATACGGACGAGGGTGGCGGCAGGTAGACCGATGAATATACCGCACGTCGCAAATCCATCCACAAGGCGGGCGAGCAATTTTTCTCCAGCACCAGCCGATGCCTGCGCTGTTGTTCATCCTCCCAGCACACCACCATCAGCGTTTGCAGATCCAGCAATACCTGCGGTCGGCCTAACGCGGTCAAGTGCTGGGCTTGCTCCCACAGCCACTCACGCCCACTCCAAGACAACAGGCCCTGCGGCTGCCTGCACACGGCACGCCCACTCAATCCCAGGCATACCGCAGCCATGCACACCGCCGCCGCTATCCGCCACGCCTGCGCACCATCCGAGCCAGCTCCCCGCCAGATCCAAAGCACCAGCAAGACAGCACATGCCAGCGCAACGCACAGCCAGCCTGTGCCCAACCACCGCGAATCACGCAGCGGATACCGTACTGCAGGGCTCTGGCGCGCAGTCATAGGCCACCAGAAATACAAAACCCGTTTGCCGCAGTTGCAGCAAACGGGTGTTTGGCGCTCGAAGAAGGAAAGCAACGCCCTTCTTCTGTCATGGCTTAGATGCGCTTGAAAATCAGCGAGCCATTGGTGCCGCCAAAGCCGAAGTTATTCTTCAGCGCCACATCAATCTTGGCATCGCGCGCCACATTGGCACAGTAGTCCAGATCACAGTCGGGATCCTGGTTCACCAGGTTGATGGTTGGAGGAATCTTCTGGTCATGGATGGCCATGACGGTAAAGACGCTCTCGATACCACCAGCGCCACCCAGCAGGTGCCCCGTCATGGACTTGGTCGAGCTGACCACTGTCTTGTAAGCGGCATCGCCCAGCGCTGCCTTGATGGCATTGCTTTCGTTCTTGTCGCCCAGCGGAGTCGAGGTGCCGTGCGCGTTCAGATAGTTAATCTGGTCGGCATTGACACCGGCATTGCGCATGGCGTTGAGCATGGCGCGGCGGGGGCCGTCCATATTGGGTGCAGTCATGTGGCCGGCGTCGGCGCTCATGCCATAGCCACCCAGCTCGGCGTAGATCTTGGCACCACGCGCCTTGGCGTGTTCGTACTCTTCCAGCACCAAGACACCGGCGCCTTCGCCCAGCACGAAGCCGTCGCGGTCCTTGTCCCAGGGACGAGAAGCCGCCTTAGGGTCATCATTGCGCGTCGACAACGCGCGCATGGCAGCAAAACCACCGATACCCAGCGGGGAGACGGTCGATTCAGCGCCACCGGCAACCACGATATCCGCGTCGCCGTATTCGATCATGCGTCCGGCTTCACCGATGCAGTGCAAGCCGGTGGTACAAGCCGTCACCACCGACAGGTTGGGACCCTTGAAACCATGGCGCATGGATACGTGTCCGGCCACCATATTGATAATGGAGGCGGGCACAAAAAATGGGGTGATGCGGCGGGGGCCGCGATTGGACAGTTCGATCTGGGTGTTCTCGATCAGGGGCAAGCCCCCGATACCAGACCCGATCACGCAACCGATGCGAGTAGCTAAGTCATCGGACAAGGCCTCGCCCGTAGGCAGGCCCGCGTCCTTGACCGCTTGCTCCGCTGCCGCAATGCCATAGTGAATGAAGGTATCCATGGTGCGCGCATCTTTGGCGCTCATGTAATCCTCCACGTTGAATCCCTTGACCTCGCCTGCAATCTGGCAGGAAAAGTTCGAGGCATCAAACTTGGTGATGCGGTCAATACCGGACTGGCCGGCCAAAAGATTGGCCCAGGCATCAGCCACCGTGTTACCCACGGGACTAATACAACCCAGGCCGGTCACGACAACGCGACGACGGCTCATGCGTTCAAACCTTATTCTTATCGCTCGGTGCGTAAAGACCTATTAGGCCTTGTGGTGGGTGTTGGCGTAGTCGATGGCGTTTTGCACCGTCGTGATCTTTTCAGCATCTTCATCGGGGATTTCAATGCCGAATTCATCTTCCAGGGCCATCACCAGTTCGACCGTGTCCAGGGAGTCAGCGCCCAGGTCAGCCACGAAGGCCTTTTCGTTGGTAACTTGAGACTCTTCAACGCCGAGTTGTTCAGCAATGATTTTTTTGACACGTGCTTCGATATCGCTCATGGTTTCCCTCAGGGGGTTGTGAATGAACCCGCGATTCTAGCTGCTTCAGAGATTCCCCCTTCAGTCAGCCTGCCGTCGCGAGGAAACGGCATAACTTTCTCTAATTTACATGTACATGCCGCCATTGACATGCAACTCATGGCCGGTAATGTAACCCGCACCTTCCGAGGCCAGGAAAGCCACGGCGTTGGCAATGTCGGAAGGCTTGCCCAGATCACCCATGGGGATCTGCGCAGTCAGGGCTTTCTTCTGCTCTTCAGGCAGAACTGCTGTCATATCTGTAGCAATAAAGCCAGGTGCTACGCAGTTCACCGTGATACCGCGGCTACCCAGCTCACGTGCCAGCGCACGGCTCATGCCTGCCACGCCGGCCTTGGCCGCTGCGTAGTTGGCCTGACCGGCATTGCCCATGGCACCCACGACGCTGGTGACGCTGATGATGCGGCCAAAACGCTGTTTCATCATGGGACGAATAGCCGCACGGCTGAGTCGGAAAACTGCCTGCAAATTGGTGTCGATGACGGCCGACCAGTCCTCGTCCTTCATGCGCATGGCCAAGGTGTCCTTGGTAATGCCGGCATTGTTGACCAGCACATGCAAGCCGCCTTCGGTCTTGATGATGTCATCCATCAAGGCATCCACGCCTGCGGCGTCATTCACATTCAGGTTCACGCCACGGCCGCCGTGGGCAGCGAGGGTTTCACCAATGCGTGCAGCACCAGCATCCGTTGTCGCTGTACCGATCACGGTATAGCCGCGCTGGGCCAGTTCCAGCGCAATCGCAGCGCCAATGCCGCGCGAGGCGCCGGTCACCAGCGCTACTTGTTTCTTTTGTTCGGTCATGCGAGCAATTCTTTCACTTCGGCCAAGGTGGCGGGGTCATACAAAGGAGCACCCACCAGATCTGCATCGATACGCTTGGTCATGCCAGCCAGCACCTTGCCAGGGCCGCACTCTACCAAATGTGTGATACCGCGGGTTTTCATCGCTTGCACGCACTCCACCCAACGCACGGGGCCAAACGCTTGACGATACAGCGCATCGCGGATAGCGGCTGCATCCGTCTGCACGGTCACATCGATATTGTTGATGACAGGAATCTGGGGCTGCGCCAACTCCAGCGCATCAAGCGCCACCTTCAGCTTTTCTGCCGCAGGCTTCATCAGGCTGGAGTGGAAAGGCGCCGAAACGGGCAAAGGCAGGGCACGCTTGGCACCCGCTTCCTTCACCGCTGCACTCGCCGCTTCTACAGCGGCCTTGGAGCCCGCGATCACTGTCTGACCAGGATCATTGAAGTTCACGGCTTCCACCACTTCGGCTCCACCCAACTGAGCTGTCACGGCAGCACACACTTCCTTGACCTTGTCGGCAGGCAGACCTAGCACGGCTGCCATGGCACCTGTGCCTACAGGTACGGCTTCCTGCATCGCCGCTGCGCGCAGACGCACCAAAGGTGCAGCCTGGGCCAGCGTCAACACGCCAGCGGCGACCAAAGCTGTGTATTCCCCCAGCGAGTGGCCAGCCACCGCCTCGGGCATGGCACCGCCTTCTGCCTGCCACACACGCCATGCAGCCACACCAGCAACCAGCATGACAGGTTGGGTATTGGTGGTCAGCGCCAAATCTTCCTTGGGGCCGTTTTTGATCAGCGCACCAATGTCTTCACCCAGGGCATCTGAAGCTTCCTTCAGGGTTTGGGCCACCACAGGGTGATCACCCCAAGCGTCCAGCATGCCTACCGACTGCGAACCTTGGCCAGGGAAGACGAATGCGAATTTCTTCATAAGACGGTCACTCGTTATTAATAAAAACAGGCTTCAGCGCTTATTCAGCAAGCGTTGACAGCTACATATTCAGGAGAACAGCACCCCAGGTAAAGCCGCCACCCACGCCTTCGAGCATGACGGTTTGACCCTTTTGGATCTTGCCGCTGCGCACGCCTTCGTCGAGTGCCAGCGGAATCGAGGCAGCAGACGTATTGCCATGTTCCTGCACAGTCACAATCACCTTATCCATCGGCAATTTGAGTTTGCGCGCTGTGCTTTGCATGATGCGAATATTGGCTTGATGCGGCACCAACCAATCAATGTCTGCTTCGGTCTTACCCGCTTTTTCCAACACTGCATGGGCGGCTTTTTCCAGCACGCCCACCGCCAGCTTGAACACCGCCTGTCCGTCCATGGTCAGCAGGGGCGAGCCCAGGACCTCCCCGCCCGAGACATTGCCTGGCACGCACAGAATGTCCACGTGCTTGCCATCGGCGTGCAAGTCGCACGCCAAGATACCCGGCTGATCCGAAGCCTCCAGCACCACAGCGCCGGCACCATCGCCGAACAAGACGCAAGTGGTGCGGTCATCGAAATTCAGAATACGGCTGAAGACCTCGGCCCCCACCACCAATGCGCGGTGGGCGGCGCCCGAGCGAATCATGGAATCGGCCACCGTCAGGGCATAGACAAAACCGCTGCACACAGCCTGCACGTCAAATGCAGGACAGCCATTGGCGCCCAACTTGTTTTGCAGGATGCAGGCGGTCGAAGGGAACACCATGTCCGGCGTGGAGGTGGCCACAATGATCAGATCCAGGTCTGCTGCTTCCACGCCTGCTGCTTGCAGCGCTTTGCGCGAAGCTTCCAGTGCCAGATCACTGCTGCAGGTCTGCGCGTCGGCAAAGTGACGCGCCCGGATGCCGGTGCGCTCCACGATCCACTCGTCGGAAGTCTCGATTCCGCGCTCTGCCAGCTGCGCGGCAAGGTCGTCATTCGTCAGTCGGCGCTCGGGCAGGTGGCTGCCCGTGCCGGTAATGCGTGCATAGCGTGTCATGTCGTCTCAAGCTGCCGCAGTGCCGCTGATCGAAACGCTCGGCGCAGGCTCCAGCAAAGTAGCGGCCTGCGCGATCCGACCCTGCACACGGTCAAGTAGGTTGTTGCGGGCTGCATCATAAGCGCGGTTGAGCGCATGCTCGTAACCAGTTTGATCCGCCGAGCCGTGGCTCTTGAAAACCAGACCCCGCAAACCCAGCAAGGCCGCACCGTTATAACGACGGTGGTCCATGCGCTTCATCAGCGCTTTAAGCACGGGATAGGCCAAGATCGCTGCAATTTTTGTGAAGATATTGCGTTTGAACTCTTTTTTCAGGCCACCCACGATCATGGAGGCCACCCCTTCCGAGGCTTTCAAAGCCACGTTGCCTACAAAGCCGTCGCAGACGACGATGTCCACACCGCCTTTGAAAATATCATTGCCTTCCACATTGCCGATAAAGTGAATGGCATCGGAATCACCTGCCTGGCGCAGCAATTCGCCCGTACGCTTGATCACTTCACTGCCTTTGATGGCTTCCTCGCCGATATTGAGCAGGCCCACCGAAGGCTCGGTGTTGCGTGCATCCAGCGAAGTCACCAGGGCCGAGCCCATAACGGCAAACTGCAGCAGGTGTTCAGGCTGGCAATCCACATTGGCACCCAGATCCAGCACCGTGGTGGCTCCTCCTTGGTCATTGGGCATTTGCGTGGCAATGGCAGGGCGGTCAATACCATCCATGGTCTTGAGCAGATAGCGCGACACGGCCATCAGTGCACCCGTATTGCCTGCAGACACAGCCACCTGCGCCTTGCCATCCTTGACCTGCTGGATGGCCACACGCATGGACGAATCTTTCTTGCGGCGCAACGCCACTTCCACAGGATCTTCCATGGTCACCACTTCCGTGCATAGCACGATCTCTGCGCGTTCGTGCGGCTGCCAGGCAGAAAAGGCCTCGGGCAGGCCTACCAACAACAAACGGGCATCGGGGTGGGTGGAAAGAAATTGGCGGCACGCGGGAAACGTGACACCGGGGCCATGGTCGCCCCCCATGCAATCGACTGCCAGTGTGATCATGAATGACTTACCGGTCCGCTGCAGACCAAAAAACTGGGAATAAGCAGCATTAAAAAACAAAAGCCCGAGCTACAAGTAGCTACGGGCCTTTCAACAGCTGAAACGCTATTAGGCTTCAGTCTTGTTCTTCAGCACTTGACGGCCGCGGTACACGCCGTTGGGGCTGATGTGGTGGCGCAGGTGCACTTCACCAGTAGTGGCTTCCACAGCGATGCCGGGCACATTCAGTGCGTTGTGCGAACGGTGCATGCCGCGCTTGGAGGGGGACTTTTTGTTTTGCTGAACAGCCATGATGGCTCCTGAGTCTTGAAAGGGTTGGTGAAAAACGCGATCAGCCCATTAAAGACACGAGGGGGTTTC
Source organism: Pseudomonadota bacterium (assembly GCA_023435325.1). GTDB lineage: Bacteria > Pseudomonadota > Gammaproteobacteria > Burkholderiales > Burkholderiaceae_C > Comamonas. The sequence continues at coordinate 9,118 of JAEYRT010000245.1, forward strand.
GCGCGAAGCCCCCGAGTATAACGCAAACCTCTGAAACAAAGCGAACACTCCTCCATCACTGAAGGGTTAGCCTGCCTGCTTCGAGGGGAAAACGGTGTCTTTCACAGGCCGGCGCCTTGCAGCTTGATCACTGCGTGGCGCCAACCAAAAGCCGCCTGACGGCGGCTTTGCGACCGATCACACGAGGGATTCAATCTTGGTCCGCATTCTTGCGCAGGCCGGCCAACACTGCAAACGGATTGGTCTTTTCCGTACTGGCTGCTTCGAAATCCTGGTCGCTGGATGCCATGGGCAGCGCTTGCGGGCATTCCTCGTGCATGGGCACCAAGGGCAATTCCATGAGCAGCTCGTCTTCAATCAGCTGGCGCAGATTGAAGTCTTTGCTGATGGCCAACAGGTCTTCCTCGGCCTCGTCGTCGAGGGCTTCGGCTGTGGCTTCATCCTTCACGAAACGGAAAGAGCGGTCCACCTGCAAATCCACCAAGGTCACGCCCAGACACCGCTGGCAGACCATGGGCACCTGAGCATCAGCCTCCAGGTGCAGCCACAAATGCCCCGGCCCACCGGTTTCCGGCACATGCTCGCCTTCTGCATACCAGGACACGCTCAAGCCATCGGCGGAGGATCGCGCTTCCTGGGCCAGACGCTCAAATGCAGATAAGGGATCCTGCCCTTCCGTGACGGCATTGGCCTTGGCAAACGCAGTCACATCCAGGTGATCCAGTGAATATTCCTTGCTCATGGCGGCAGTGTAAGAGAATCCCAGCATGCTTGAATCCCACACCCCACAGCGCCCCTTGATCCTGGGGTCTACCTCGCGCTACCGCAAAGAGCTGGTCGAGCGGCTGAACATTCCTTTCACCACCCACTCGCCCGAAGTGGATGAAACCCCGCTGCCCGGCGAGACACCCGGCGCACTGGCGCTCCGCCTAGCGTTAGCCAAAGCACATGCCGTGGCACAGCAGTTTCCGAACGCCATCGTCATCGGCTCGGACCAAGTCTCCGATCTGAACGGCCACCCCATGGGCAAGCCTGGAACGCACGAGCGCGCGGTGGAGATGCTGCGAGCCATGCGCGGGCAGACCGTGATGTTCCACACCGCCGTGGCCGTGGTCTGCAAGGCCACGGGTTTCGCTCAAAGCGATGTGGCTGTCATCAAGACCGTGTTCCGCAGCGATCTGACGGATGACGCCATCGAACGCTACTTGCGCGCCGAGCAGCCTTACGACTGCGCTGGCAGCGCCAAGAGCGAGGGACTGGGCATCAGCCTGCTGGACGCCATTCACAGCGATGACCCCACAGCCTTGATTGGTCTGCCCATGATTCGCACCTGCCGCATGGTGCGGGCTGCAGGAATTGCGCTGCCATGAACACGCCCTTGAAAACCCAAGGCAAGCTGTATTTGGTGCCGGCACCGCTGGATTTTGGCTGCGCCACGCAATCCCCGATCACCGATGTACTGCCCGAGCTGACGCTGCGCACTGCTGCCAACCTGCAGCACTGGATTTGCGAAAACGCCAAAAGCACACGCGCCTATCTGAAGCGCGTGGGCGAGCATTTCCCTTTGGCCACCCCCCTGCAGCAACAACAGTTGCAAGAGCTGCCGCGCGAAGCCCACAAAAAAGGCGACCATGGCGGCAAGGGTGGTGCGGTGTTTGATGCCAAGTCGCTGTTGGCCCCTGCCTTGGCCGGGCACGATATGGGCCTGGTCAGCGAAGCGGGCATGCCAGCCGTGGCCGACCCGGGCAGTTCCATCGTGCGTGCAGCGCATGATGCCGGCATCGCCGTCGTGCCGCTGGTGGGCCCCGTGTCGCTGCTGATGACCTTGGCTGCCAGCGGCCTCAATGGCCAGAACTTTGCCTTTGTCGGCTACTTGCCGCAAGACGCTGGCCAGCGTGTGCAGCGCATCAAAGAGCTGGAACAGCTGGCCCAGCGCCACAACCAGGCCCAGCTGTTCATCGAAACGCCTTACCGCAACCCTGCCTTGTGGCAGGCGTTGCTGGGCACATTGCAACCCAACACACGCCTGGTGATGGCCAGTGGCTTGACGCTGGAGAGCGCCTCCATCCACAGCCGCAGCGCCAAAGACTGGAAAAAACTGGGCACCGAGCCCGACAACCGCACGCCCGTGGTGTTTGCGATCGGCCAATAAGCGCCACAAAAAAAGAGCGCCTTACGCTGATCCAGCGGTCTTTTCAAATAGTTTTCTATCTGAAAACCTTGTGGATCAAGTGCAAGGCGCTCTTTTTATTGAGACAGTATTCAGCGCAAAGCAGGCGCCATGCCCTGAATGGCATGCACTGCACCGCCACCGATGGCAGCGCCAAAGCGCTTGGCAAAACGCTCGGCGATGTTCTCGCTGCGGGTGTAGTCGATCACCTGTTCGGCCTTCACGATGTCGCGCGCCACACTGTCGAGCGTGCCGAACTGATCCGCCAGCCCCAGCTCCACCGCCTGTTGCCCTGTCCAGAACAGGCCACTGAACGTATCTTCGTTTTCCTTCAACCGCTCACCGCGGCCGGCACGCACCACCTCAATGAATTGCGCATGGATCTGGTTGAGCATGCGCTGGGCATGCTCCAGCTGGCGCTCATCCACGGGGCTGAAAGGGTCCAGCATGCCCTTGTTCTCACCGGCCGTCAGCAGGCGGCGCTCCACCCCAAGCTTTTCCATGGCTTCCGTAAAACCAAACCCATCCATCAGCACGCCGATGCTGCCAACAATGCTGGCCTTGTCGACAAAGATTTCATCGGCCGCCGCGGCAATGTAATAGGCTGCAGAGGCACAGGTTTCCTCCACCACGGCATAGATGGGCTTGTGGTGCTGGGCCTTCAGGCGCACGATCTCATCGTTGATCATGCCCGCTTGTACCGGACTGCCACCGGGGGAATTGATGAGCAGCACCAGGGCGCGTGAGCCCGGATCTTCCAGTGCCGCACGCATGGCAGCAATCACGAACTCGGCGCTGGCATTGGCGTCGCTGGCAATCGCCCCCTTGATATCCACCACCGCCGTGTGTGGCCCATTGAGCGAAGTCGAGCTGCTATCACGCCCCATCCACCAAAAGCCGGCCACCACCAGCACCACCCACAAAAAGCGCCAGAAAATGCGCCAGCGGCGCGCCGCACGTTGCTCGTTGACGGTGGCCAACACCAAACGTTCCAGCACATCACGCTCCCAGCCCGGTGCTGCTGGCGCGCCCGCGCCCTTGGCACCCGTTGCGGCACGCGACCACAGGTCTTGCCCAGGTTGAGGCTCGGGCACTGCAGCACCCTCAGGGTCCGACGGGGAATGGGGATTCATGGACAAGCTCTACTCTCTCGAAATCGTTGCAGTGCAGCAGTATGCCAGCGAGGACCACCAGCACACATGCCTCTAGCGTGCGCGCCACTCAGGCGTTGGCGCTGAGCCACTCCTGCAGTTGCGCCACATCATGGGCCACATGCAACGGCGCACAACTGTGCAGATCTTCCACGGCATGTGCGCCATACGCCACACCCACGCTCGCACACCCTGCGTTCTGCGCCATTTGCAAATCGTGCGTAGTGTCACCAATCATCAAAAGACGCTCAGGCCCGACCCCCAGCTCCGCCATCAGCTCCTGCAGCATCAGCGGATGGGGCTTGCCAGCGGTTTCATCGGCTGTGCGCGAGCTGTCAAACATGCCGCGCAAATCAGCATGCTGCAGCGCCTCATTCAGCCCACGCCGACTTTTGCCCGTGGCCACGGCCAGCCAGTGGCCGCGCTCCCTCAGTGCCTGCAGCATGGGTAGCACCCCTTGGAACAGCGTAATCTTTTCCTGCTGCTTCAAATAGTGGTAACGGTAGCGATTGGCCAGGTCGTTGTATTTTTCCTTGGGCACATCAGGTGCGGCATAGGCCAAGGCCGGCAACAAAGCCATGCCGATGACATAAGCCGCCTGGGTATCCGTGGGCACGGTGCCTCCGACATCGCCCACCGCCAGCTGGATGCTGCGGGTGATGGCCGCTGTGGAGTCAAACAAGGTTCCATCCCAATCGAAAGCAATCAAATCAAAGCGTCGCGCTGTCACAATCTGTAGCTCTTTCTCAAAATCCCATGTGCTCAGCGCACAAAATCTGCCAACTCCTGCGGCAGTTCGGCCCGCAGTTCCAGGCGCTCTTGCGTGGCCGGATGGTTGAACTGCAAACGCCAGGCGTGCAGGAACATGCGTTTGAGGCCCTGTTTGGGCAAGCGCTTGTTCAAGTCGAAGTCACCATACTTGTCATCACCCACAATGCCATGTCCTTGGGAAGACAGATGCACGCGAATCTGGTGGGTGCGCCCGGTTTTGATGGTCACTTCCAGCAAACTCATGGCCGGCAGACCCTGCATGGCGCGCGGCGCGTGCTGCGAGCGCACTTTCACCAGCGTGAGTGATTTCATGCCATCCGGATCATCGGGCGTGGTCACGCGCACACGGCGCTCCCCATCGGGCAGCAGGTATTTGTGCAGCGGGATGTCAATCACCTTTTTGTTCGCAGGCCAGGCTCCGCTGACCAGCGCTAGGTAAGTCTTGCCCGTCTCACGGTCACGAAACTGGTCTTGCAACTTGGTCAGGGCCGAGCGCTTCTTGGCCACCAGCAAGATGCCAGAGGTTTCGCGGTCCAGGCGGTGCACCAACTCCAAAAACTTGGCCTGCGGGCGCGCCTGGCGCAACTGCTCGATCACGCCAAAACTCACGCCCGAGCCGCCGTGCACGGCCACTCCCGCAGGCTTGTCGATGGCGATCAGGTGCTCATCTTCAAACAGGATCGGGAATTCGCGTGCCGGAGCAGGACGCTGGGCTTTTTCCTGCACTTTGTCCGAGATGCGCACGGGCGGCACACGCACGACATCCCCCGCCTCCACGCGGCTGTCCGCCTGGCAACGCCCCTTGTTGATGCGCACTTCTCCGCTGCGGATGATGCGATAGACGTGGGTTTTCGGCACCCCTTTGAGGTGACGCATCAGGAAATTGTCCAGCCGCTGTCCGGCCCCATCCTCATCAACTTCGATAAACCGTACAGCTGCCGGTGCGGGGTTTTGGCTACGTTCTTGGGGCTGTTTGCCCTCTATAATGTGTTTCACCTGCGCGTAATTATGTGTAAGTGGTTGATTTTTCTGGATTTTAATCCACCCAGCCATTTCTTCGGCGCAGGCAGGTCGATGCCACGGAGGCCGTGCCCGCGTAAAAGCCACCCAATTGTCGGTGCTGGCGGGGCGGAATTTGGCTGGTTGACGCATTGAAACACTGAACGGAATCTTCACGTGGATGGTGGTGTTTGAAGCACGTTGCTTCTGGCCATCCTCGTATATGAATAAATTAGCGAGCATGTGGGTATTGCTATCTTGGCTGCTAGATATGACGCAAAGGCCATCCGCGCCTGTGCTGCGTATGCGCGCGCCCAACACCCACTCAGCCCTTGTCTCCGCTGTCCCAGACCATCACCGCACGGTGCGGCGTCTGCGAACAGCGTCGCTCGCCCCCTGCCCCCTGCCCTTGCCCCCATTGCTGACATAAGCAGCACGGCACGCAATCAGGCCCAGGTGTGATTCCCCCTTCTTTTCGTTTCAACGCGGCAACCCGGCATCTACGGCTCCCATAGAGCCTGTCTTTGATGAAGAGTCAAAGGTGTGTCGGCTAGGCAGCGTTGTCGCTGTTGGCCGGCCGCCGCACAACGAAAAGGATACGCATCATGAAACGGATGCTGATTAACGCGACGCAGTCCGAAGAACGCCGTTTGGCCATCGTGGACGGTCAGAAACTGCTGGACTACGAAATCGAAATCGAAGGCCGTGAACAACGCAAGGGCAATATCTACAAAGCCGTTGTCACCCGCGTCGAGCCCTCTTTGGAAGCCTGCTTTGTGGACTACGGTGAAGCTGTCTCTTTACACATCTCCGAGCCCACGAGAC
>JAEYRT010000257.1 GCA_023435325.1 Pseudomonadota bacterium
GCGTGATTTGAATCGCAAGCTCTCCGGTTTGTTCGGTGGCAAGCCTCCCCGCGGTCCTCGCACCGGAGGCAATGGCATCAAGCCACCTGAAATGAAGGGTGCAGGCATCGGTGTGGGTGTCATTGCGGGCATTGCCGTGCTGATCTGGCTGGGTACCGGCTTTTTCATCGTGCAAGAAGGTCAGCAGGCGGTGATCACCCAATTCGGCAAGTACCACTCCACGGTGGGGGCCGGTTTCAATTGGCGCGTGCCTTATCCCATCCAGAACCATGAGCTGGTGTATGTCTCGCAGATCCGTTCGGTGGACGTGGGGCGTGACACCATCATCAAGAGCACGGGTCTGCGTGAGTCGGCCATGCTGACGGAAGACGAGAACATCGTCGAGATCAAGTTTGCCGTGCAGTACCGTCTCAATGATGCGCGCGCTTGGCTGTTTGAAAGTCGCAATCCTGACGTTGCCGTGGTGCAGGCTGCTGAAACCGCAGTGCGTGAGGTAGTGGGCAAGATGAAGATGGACACGGCCCTGGCCGAGGAACGGGATCAGATCGCACCACGTGTGCGCGATCTGATGCAATCCATTCTGGATCGCTACAAGGTCGGCGTCGAAGTGGTGGGCATCAACATGCAGCAAGGTGGTGTGCGTCCGCCCGAGCAGGTGCAAGCCGCTTTTGACGATGTGCTCAAGGCTGGGCAGGAGCGCGAACGCGCCAAGAATGAAGCACAGGCCTATGCCAATGACGTGATTCCCCGTGCAACGGGTACGGCAGCACGCTTGAAGGAAGAAGCCGAAGCGTACCGCGAGCGCATTGCTGCGCAAGCCGAAGGTGATGCGCAACGCTTCAGCTCTTTGTTGGCAGAGTACAAAAAGGCTCCGCAAGTCACGCGTGACCGCCTTTATACGGAAGCCATGCAGGAGGTCTACACCAACGTGACCAAGGTGCTGGTGGATTCGCGCAACGGCTCCAATTTGCTGTATTTGCCGCTGGACAAGATCATGCAAAGTGCAGGCGCTGCACCACTAGCGGCTGACGCCGCCGGCACACGTGCCCCTGTCGCCAGCAGCAATGGCGCGGCTGCCGTGCCTGCAAACCCCATTGATGCGCGCGTACGCGATAGCCGTTCGCGTGAACGTGATTCCCGCTGAGGAGATCTGTTGTGAACAGAGTTGGATTTATTGCCTCTAGCTTACTGGTGGTGTTGGCGCTGCTGAGCTCTATGCTCTTTGTGGTGGACCAACGCCAATTCGGTGTGGTGTATGCCCTGGGTCAGATCAAGAGCGTGATTACCGAACCCGGTTTGAACTTCAAGCTGCCCCCGCCTTTCCAAAATGTGCGCTACATCGACAAGCGCTTGTTGACGCTGGACAGCTCGGACACCGAGCCCATGCTGACTGCAGAAAAGCAGCGCGTGGTGATTGACTGGTACGTGCGCTGGCGCATTACCGACCCATCGGAGTACATCCGTAATGTGGGTCTGGATGAAAGCGCTGGTGCGATGCAGCTCAATCGTGTGGTGCGCAACGCCTTCCAGGAAGAAGTGAACAAGCGCACCGTGCGTGAGTTGCTTTCGACCAAGCGCGACACTTTGATGGCCGACGTGAAGCAGGAAGTGCTGAATGCGGTCACAGGTGGCAAGCCCTGGGGCGTGGACGTGGTTGATGTGCGCATTACCCGCGTGGATTACGCAGAGACCATTACCGAATCGGTGTACCGCCGCATGGAAGCCGAGCGCAAGCGCGTGGCCAACGAGCTGCGTTCGACCGGTGCAGCGGAAGGTGAAAAGATTCGTGCGGAGGCCGATCGCCAGCGCGAAATTACAGTGGCGAATGCTTATCGTGATGCGCAGAAGATCAAGGGTGAGGGCGATGCCGAAGCTGCGCGTGTCTATGCCGAAGCCTTCGGTCAGGACCCCCAGTTTGCGAAGTTCTATCGCAGCCTTGATGCCTACAAGGCCAGCTTCGCCAACAAAGGTGATGTGATGCTGGTGGACCCCGCAAGCTCTGACTTCTTCAAGTCCTTCCGCAATGGTGGCGCCGCCAGCAACTAAATAGCGCACGCCACCTTCGCAGCCACAAGGCCAAGGTAAGCTCACCGCCATGGAAACTGAAATTTCTTGGTGGGCTGCCTTGGCCTTGGTTTTGGTCATTGAGGGCTTGTTCCCCTTCCTCTCCCCGCGAGGCTGGCGCGAAGCCTTCACCGAGCTATTGGCCCTGCGTGATGGCCAGATCCGGTTCATCGGTTTGCTGTGTATCGCAGTCGGTCTTTGCCTGCTGTGGCTACTGAAATAACGTCTTGCATGCCTGGGCCTTAGGCCTTTATTCGGTTCGGCTTGCGATAGCCGATAGAATCACGTTTTTAACAGCCTCCCCCTTTTTCCATGTCCGCTTGGGTCCTGCCGGATCACATCGCCGATGTTTTGCCCTCTGAGGCACGGCACATCGAAGAGTTGCGTCGAGGATTACTCGATACGGCACGCAGCTATGGGTATGAGTTGGTCATGCCCCCGCTCTTGGAGTATCTGGAGTCTTTGCTCACCGGTACCGGTGAAGCATTGAATCTGCAAACCTTCAAGCTGGTTGATCAGATTTCAGGCCGCTCTCTGGGTCTGCGCGCGGACATGACGCAGCAAGTCGCTCGCATTGATGCCCACTTGCTCAATCGCCAGGGCGTGACGCGCCTGTGCTATTGCGGCCCCGTGTTGCATGCGACGCCGGATCGTCCACGTGCCACGCGTGAGCCCTTGCAGTTCGGTGCGGAAATCTATGGCCATGCAGGCCCTGAAGCCGACATTGAGGCGCTGAGCCTGGCGCTGGCCTGCGTGCAAGGCGCAGGCGTGCAAGGCTGCACCGTGGATTTGGCTGATGTGCGCATCGTGCGCAGCTTGTTGGCCGGTGTGATGGTGGATGCCGCCGTGCTGCAAAAAGTGCATGCGGCCTTGGCTGCCAAAGACGCTACGGGTCTGGCAGCGCTGACCCAGAACTTCCCCCAGGCTTCGCGCGAAGGCTTGCAGGCCTTGCTGCAGCTGTACGGCGATGTGAAGGTGCTGGACGAAGCCGAGAAAGCCCTGTCACGCACACCCGGCGCGCAGCATGTGCTGCAACATTTGAAATGGTTTGCTGCCCAGTTCCCCGCAGCGAATGTGACATTCGATCTGGCCGATCTGCGTGGCTACTCTTATTACAGCGGTACGCGCTTTGCCGTGTATGCCCCAGGTGCCAGCGATGCGCTGGTGCGTGGCGGGCGTTACGACGAAGTGGGTGCCGTTTTTGGACGCAACCGCCCGGCGGCGGGCTTCTCACTGGACATCAAACAACTGGTGTCGGTGGTGCCATCGCGTCCGCTGCGGGCGGCCATCCGCGCTCCCTGGGGCAATGATGCACAACTGAGCCAGGCCATTGCGCAACTGCGTGCGCAAGGCGAGACTGTGGTGTGCATTCTCCCTGGGCATGAGAGCGAGGTGGACGAATTCGACTGCGACCGCGCACTGGTGCAAAGCGCCGGGCAATGGGTCGTTCAAGCCATCTAAGGCATTTTTCAATTCATCGGATTTGAGATTATGAAAGCAACCAAAGGTCGCAACGTGGTCGTCGTCGGTACCCAATGGGGCGACGAAGGCAAGGGTAAATTGGTCGACTGGCTGACCGAAAGCGCCCAAGGCGTGGTGCGCTTCCAAGGCGGCCACAACGCCGGTCACACCCTGGTGATCAATGGCGTGAAGACGGCGCTGCACCTGATTCCCAGCGGCATCATGCGCCCTGGCGTGAAGTGCTACATCGGCAACGGCGTGGTGCTGTCCGTAGGCAAGCTGTTCGAGGAAATCGAAGGCTTGGAAAAGGCCGGCGTGCAAGTGCGTGACCGTCTGCGCGTGTCCGAAGCGTGCCCCTTGATTCTGCCTTTCCACGTCGCTTTGGACGTGTGCCGCGAAGCTGCACGCGAGCAAGGTGGTGTGCAAAAGATTGGCACCACCGGCAAGGGCATCGGCCCTGCGTATGAAGACAAGATCGCCCGTCGTGCGTTGCGTGTGCAGGACCTCAAGCACCCCGAGCGTTTTGCCACCAAGCTGCGCGAGTTGCTGAACCTGCACAACCACATTCTGGTGAACGTGCTGGGTTCCGAGAAATTTGAGTTCGGCGCCAATCTGGCGCCCTACATGAAGAACGGCGAAGTGCAGTTTGACGTGGTGTACGAAGAAGCCATGCGCCATGCCGAGCTGCTCAAGCCCATGATTGCCGACGTATCGCGCGAGTTGAACGATGTGCATGCCGAAGGCGGCAACCTGCTGTTTGAAGGCGCACAAGGCACACTGCTGGACGTGGACCACGGTACTTATCCTTACGTCACCTCGTCCAACTGCGTGGCCGGCAACGCCGCTGCAGGCGCAGGCGTGGGCCCCGGCATGCTGCATTACATCCTGGGTATCACCAAGGCGTACTGCACCCGCGTGGGTGGTGGTCCATTCCCTACCGAGCTGGAGTGGGAAAAGGAAGGCACACCCGGCTACATCATGTCTACCGTGGGTGCGGAAAAGGGCGTGACCACTGGTCGTTCGCGTCGTTGCGGCTGGTTTGATGCCGCGCTGCTCAAGCGCTCGGCACAAATCAACGGTCTGTCCGGCCTGTGCATCACCAAGCTGGACGTGCTGGACGGCATCGAAGAGCTGCAGCTGTGCGTGGGCTACGAGCTGGATGGCGAGAAGATCGACATCCTGCCCCTGGGTGCGGACGACATCGAGCGCTGCAAGCCCATCTATGAATCCATTCCCGGCTGGACCGAATCCACCGTGGGCGTGACCGAGTACGACAAGTTGCCTGCTGCTGCGCGCAACTATCTGGACCGCATTGCCGAGGTGACTGGCGTGCCGATCGCCATGGTTTCGACCAGCCCTGATCGCGACCACACCATCCTGATGCAAAACCCCTACGCCGCTGCGTAAACTGGGTTTGCCTCTATAAACACGCTCCTCGCGCATTTACACAGGAACACCAAACATGTTGACTGAAGACGGCAAGCACCTGTACGTCAGTTACGACGAATACCATGGCCTGATCGAAAAGCTGGCTTTGAAAATCCACCAGTCCGGCTGGGAATTTGACACCATCTTGTGCCTGGCCCGTGGCGGCCTGCGCCCCGGTGACATTCTGAGCCGCATTTTCGATAAGCCCCTGGCCATCATGTCGACCAGCTCCTACCGTGCAGAAGCTGGCAAGGTGCAAGGCCATCTGGACATCGGCCGCTTTATCGCCACACCCAAGGGCGAGATCGCGGGTCGTGTGTTGCTGGTGGATGACCTGGCCGACACGGGCGTGACGCTGAACGCCGTGGTCAAGCGCCTGAAGGAAAACTACGAGCCCATCTCCGAATTGCGCACTGCCGTGATCTGGACCAAGGGTGTGTCCACCTTCAAGCCCGACTATTCGGTGGAAGAGCTGCCGACCAACCCCTGGATTCACCAGCCCTTCGAAGGTTATGACAGCCTGTCGCCCGAGAAGCTGATGGAGAAGTGGAAGCTGTAATCCACAGCGGATACATGCAGCCCAGAGGAGCCCACGTGGCTCCTTTTTTGTGGGTAGCTCTGGACAATGAATTCAAAAATAGAAGCTGCTAATGCTTGGTATATCTTGTTTTTAGATAGATTTCTATCTGAAATGCTTGATGGATAAGCACTAACAGCTTCTTTTTTTGATGCTTTCAATCACTGCCAGACCCAGGCTTGTGTGTCTGGGCAAGGCATCGTTATGCTTGCGTCATGCAAATGATTTTCGATGCGCTGTGGCGCGCCCTGGCCGATTGCCTGCGAGGCAAGGTGATTGCATGGTCTTTGTTTCCGCTGCTGGTGGTGGCGTTGCTGGCCACCGTGGTGGGAGTGTTCTGGTGGGATGGGGCGGTGCTGTCCTTGCAATCCTGGCTGGAGCGGGCAAGCTGGTGGCAATGGCTGTGGAGCTGGATGGGAACCGGCAGCGCCACGGCAAGTGCGGTGGCCGCCGCAGTGTTGCTCATCCTGGCCATCAGCCCCGTTCTCATCATGCTGGCCTTGGCGGTGGTTGCGACTGTGATGACGCCGCAGATGGTGGAGCTGGTGGCGCAGCGGCGTTTCCCATTGCTGGCGCGCAAGCGTGGAGGCGGCTGGATCAGTAGCGCAGCGTGGGCGCTGGGCTCCACGGCCATGGCTTTGCTGGCCTTGCTGCTGTCTGTGCCGCTGTGGCTGGTGCCACCGTTGATCCTGGTGCTGCCGCCGTTGATCTGGGGCTGGCTGACCTACCGTGTCATGACATTCGATGCCCTGGCCGAACATGCCAGCAAGGCCGAGCGTCAGACCATTTTTGAAACGCACCGCTATCGCCTGATCCTGATGGGTGTGATCTGCGGCTACGTGGGTGCTGCGCCGAGCATTGTCTGGGCTTCCGGCTTGGTGTTTGCTGCCGCTTTTTGGATTCTGATTCCGATTGCCGTCTGGATTTACGCACTGGTGCTGGCGTTCTCCTCGCTGTGGTTTGCGCACTATGCGCTGGCAGCGCTGTACAGCTTGCGTGCAGCGGCCGGCGATGCCGCCGCCATGCTTGCACCAAATGCCAACGACAATGGGGCCGGCAAGGAATAAGTGACGGCACCCATTGGTGCAATCAACTGCGCTGATAGTTGCCTGCATCAATATGGTGCGTACTTACGAACTAAAATGGTGCTTGAAAGGTAGACTTGCTAGGGTTTACCAGTTTTGCACCAAAATGGTGAAAAATTCAGAGGCCATGAAGCAGTACTTCATGGCCTTTCAGCTTGTGGAAGTGTATGACCGGGGCCGGCTAAGGCTGGCACGCAAAGTGCTTTGCTAACCGCGTACTTTCTATGAAGCGCTTTTCCAGGAGAACCTGATGGCTAAGACCGTTGCAGACGTGATGAACATGGTGAAGGAGAACGAGGTCAAGTTTATTGACCTGCGCTTCACCGATACCCGCGGCAAGGAGCAGCACGTGACCGTGCCTGTGTCGCACTTCGACGAAGACAAGTTCACTTCGGGCCATGCTTTTGACGGTTCGTCCGTTGCTGGCTGGAAGGGTATTGAAGCTTCCGACATGCTGCTGATGCCCGAGCCCAGCACGGCCAACATCGACCCCTTCTTTGAAGAAACCACACTGTTCCTGCAGTGCGATGTGATCGAACCCGGTGATGGCAAGGCCTATGACCGCGACCCCCGCTCGGTGGCCAAGCGCGCCGAGGCTTATCTGAAGTCTTCCGGTCTGGGTGATACGGCCTATTTCGGTCCCGAGCCAGAATTTTTCATTTTCGACGGCGTGCGCTGGGGTACAGAGCCTCACAACCCCTTCTTCGAAATCGAAGAATACGAAGCGCCCTGGAACACCGGCACCAAGTTTGAAGGCGGCAACCGCGGCCACCGTCCTCGCGTCAAGGGCGGTTATTTCCCCGTGCCTCCTGTCGACAGCACGCAGGACATGCGTGCCGAGATGTCCCTGATTCTGGAATCGCTGGGCATTCCTGTCGAAGTGTTCCACCACGAAGTGGCGGGCGCAGGCCAGAATGAAATCGGCACACGTTTTTCCACTCTGGTGGAGCGTGCTGACTGGACACAGCTGCAAAAGTATGTGATCTGGAACGTGGCCAACACCTACGGCAAGACAGCGACTTTCATGCCCAAGCCCTACAGTGGCGACAACGGTTCCGGCATGCACGTGCACCAGTCGGTCTGGAAGGATGGCAAGAACCTGTTCGCAGGCGACGGCTATGCCGGTCTGTCCGAATTCGCGCTGTACTACATCGGCGGCATCATCAAGCACGCCCGTGCGCTGAACGCGATCACCAACCCTTCTACCAACTCGTACAAGCGTCTGGTGCCCGGCTTTGAAGCGCCCGTGAAGCTGGCTTACTCGGCCAAGAACCGCTCCGCTTCGATCCGCATTCCTTATGTGGCCAACCCCAAGGGTCGTCGCGTGGAAGCACGTTTCCCCGATCCAATGATGAACCCCTATCTGGGCTTTGCCGCCCTGCTGATGGCGGGTCTGGATGGTGTGGAAAACAAGATCCACCCCGGCGAAGCTGCAACCAAGGATCTCTACCACCTGCCTCCAGAGGAAGATAAGCTGGTGCCCACCGTGTGCCACAGCCTGGACCAAGCGCTGGAAGCCCTGGACGCGGACCGTGCCTTCCTGACCAAGGGCGGCGTGTTCTCCGACTCCATGATCGACGCTTACATTGAGCTGAAGATGGGCGAAGTGACCCGTTATCGCCAGGCAGTGCATCCTGTCGAATACGACATGTACTACTCGCTGTAATTGGGTGGGCCGGGTTTGCTGCGGCAGATCCGGCTCTCAGTGTGAAAAGGCAGCTTGGGGCTGCCTTTTTTGTGGCCTGGTGTGGATGCCAAGCCAAGATCTGCCGGGATGGGACGGGTTAGCCTCCAAATAAAAACCGGAACGACTGCCCATGCATTGCACAATCTGCAGATGTCGTCATTCATGGCACAGGTGCAAGCAGGCCTGTGGCCATACCTGGTGAGAGGTGCGGAAATGAAATGTGGAACTGCAGTGGTGGCTGTTTGGTTTGCGGCCCTGGGGGCTATGCATGGCGCGGTACTGGCGCAGGAGCGTATTTATCGCTGTGGGAATGAATACACCAACGACGCTGTAAAGGGCAGGCAGCAGGGCTGCCAGCTTCTCGAAGGCAAGCATGTCACGGTGGTACATACCAGCCCGAAGCCAGCAACCGCGAAAGCATCCACTGTTCCCGGCAGCAGCGCTGCGCAGGTCCGCCCTGAACAGCAAAAAGCCCGCGACGACAGCGCACGTGCCATTTTGGAAGCAGAGCTTGCCAAGGCTCAGGCAAGGCTCCAGGCTTTGAGAGCCGAATTCAACGAAGGCAATCCAGGCAAGACGGCGCTGGAGCTGCGCAATCCCCAGGTGTTTCAGGAACGTGTGGAAGCGCTCAAAGCCCAGATTGCACGGCAGGAAGCCGATGTGGCAGGCATTCAACGTGAAT
>JAEYRT010000277.1 GCA_023435325.1 Pseudomonadota bacterium
GCCACAGCCACGCGGTGCGTGGGCGCTTTGCCTCCCACATCGACCATGTGCGCTTGGCCATAGGCGTCAAAGTGGGTCAGTCCGTCGTTGGGCAAGGTGGATTCGGTCATGAAAGGGCTCTCAGCAAGGTCATCAAACAGCACCATGCGTTTCGTCAGCACATGTAAAGCTGGGAACATGGGTGCAATGCAGGCATCATAAGAGGCTGTTGTTGCCTCAGACGGCCTTGTGCCTTTTTAGCGTGCCCATGAAGACTGCTTTGACCCGTTGGACTGCTCCGGTGCTGCGCACCAGCTTGCTGGCTTTGGCGCTCAGCACACCGCTGTGGCAGCTGGCACCCGCCCAGGCGCAAGTTGCATTGCCCAACATGGGCGACGGTGCTGACCTCACCACCAGCGAAGAGCGCAGGCTGGGCGACCGCATCATTCGCTCGCTCTATCGCGATCCAGACTACATTGACGACCCGCAGCTGCAAGCCTATGTGATGGACATCTGGCAGCCCCTGATACAGGCATCCAGAGCCCGTGGTGACATGACGCCAGAGCTGGAAGAGCGCTTTGCTTGGCAGGTCCTGTTAGGGCGTGACAAAAGCATCAATGCCTTTGCGCTGCCTGGCGGGTATCTTGGGGTGCACCTGGGCTTGATCGGGGCCGTGAGCACCCGCGATGAACTGGCCACCGTGATGGCACACGAACTCACCCACGTCACGCAGCGCCATATCGCACGCATGTTCGGGGAGGAGAAAAAGAACCTGCCCTTCATGATCGCCGGCATGGTGCTGGGTGCACTGGCAGCAAGCAAAAGTCCCGATGCAGCCAATGCCTTGATCGTGGGTGGCCAGGCTGCCGCCGTGCAAAACCAGCTCGGCTTCTCGCGCGACATGGAGCGGGAGGCCGACCGCATCGGCTACAGCCTGCTGGCCCCCGCCGGCTTTGCGCCACAAGGTGCGGTGAGCATGTTCGAAAAGCTCCAGCACGCCAGCCGCTTGAACGACAACGGCAGCTGGCCTTATCTGCGCAGCCACCCGCTGACCACGGAGCGCATGGCCGACATGCAGGCGCGCCTGCCGCACGGACATGCCCAACCAGCCCGTCCGACCATGGAACACGCCATGATGGCTGCACGTGCGCGCGTACTCAGCCGTCCTGGTGTCGATACCTTGCGCCAGTGGCAGCACATGCCCGCCACGGCAGAATTTGCCAAAGCCAGCGCCCTGGAGCAAGCCGGTCAGTGGTATGCGGCCACGCTCAGTGCCATGCAGCGCAATGACCTCTCTGCTGCGCGCAGCATGTGGCAGCAATTGCAGCGCCACGTGCAGGCACAGGGCGATGCAGCCGCATTGCGACAAGTGCAGTGGCTGGGCGCAGAGCTGGAGCTACAGGCCAGACAGCCACAGGCGGCATGGCAGCTGCTGGGAATGGACCACCTACAGGGCACATGGCCGCGCCCGACCCTGCTGCTGGCCGGGCAGGCCGGCATTGCCAGCGGTCAGGCCAATTTGGTGGTTGATCGCTTACAGACCTGGGTGGTGGATCATCCTGAGGATGCCGCTGCCTGGCGATTGCTGGCCCAAGCCTGGCAGG
Organism: Pseudomonadota bacterium; assembly: GCA_023435325.1. GTDB lineage: Bacteria > Pseudomonadota > Gammaproteobacteria > Burkholderiales > Burkholderiaceae_C > Comamonas. The sequence continues at coordinate 1,584 of JAEYRT010000277.1, forward strand.
CCCTGGGCCAACCGCTGCGCGCCGTGCGTGCAGAGGCCGAAGCCCATGTGGCGCACTATGACTATCCGGCTGCCATTGACCGCTTCAAAGCGGCGCAAGACATGGCACGCCACAGGGCGGGCGACCATATCGAGGCATCCATCATCGACACGCGCTTGCGCGCAGTGGAAGCGTTATTGCGGGAACAGGCGCGCGAGCAGTGATTCGATCGCCATGCCGAGTAGCGAATACAAAATGGCACCCCACACAGCCGCCCAGAAACCGGCAACCTGCAAACCACCCAGCAGGCCTGAGGCGGCCCAGAAAGTCAGCCCATTGATGATGAACAGGAACAGCCCCACGGTCAGCAACGTCACAGGCAAGGTCAGAACCACCAGAATGGGCCGCACCAGTGTATTGAGCAGACTGATCACGATGACCGCCCACAAGGCAGTGCCAAAACCTTGAACCTGCACGCCACTGAACATGGCGGCCACCAGCAGCAGTGCCCCGGCACTGAGCAACCATTTGAGCAAAAGTTTCATGGTCCCAGCATAACAGGCTCACATTGCCTGAAATGGGCATCTGACGGATGGAAACCGGCCACAAAAAAGGGCCTGCAAAGGCCCTTGAGGATGGCGTCCGAGGAGGCACTCAGGCGGCCAGTGTCTCGCCCAGCAGCATGGTCCAGACCGCGCCCATGCCGGCCACGGTTCCTGCGAATTTGCGCAGCGGCGTGACAGGTGCTTGGGTAGGTGCCTCTGCCTGCATCTTCGGGCGGCGCAGGTCCAGCACCTGCTGCACAGGGCCATGTTCGGCCTGCACGTTTTCCATCAATTCCTGCAGCGGCACGCGGGCCAGCAGCATGGTCATTCGGGCCGCCCGGCCCTGCAGCCCGGGTTGCAACTGCGCAAACAGTTTGTCGGCCCATTTGCTGCGCCAGTTTTCACGCGACCGATTGCTGACAAACCGGCTGACGCGGTGCGTGATACGCGGGGCGCAGGCCACGACCACCCAGTGGGTATCCGTAGCGTGTGGTGATTGGACAGCGGCCTCCAGCAAGGGCTGGGCATAAGCGGCGTCGTCCACGTACACGATGATGGTTTTCACGGGTCAATCCTGGTTCGATTCAAACGGGCAAAACGGCACAGCAACAAACGCTGCCTCGAAAAGCAAAAGCCCTACTGAGAGCCTGCAAAGCAACCGAAGTTCCTTGCCTGTCCGCAGTAGGGCTGGGGTTGGCGCCCAGGGCGCCATGTGCAGCGCTTAGTGCGCCACTTCTTGCTTGGCCTTTTTCGCAGCAGCCAGCTTGCCGATGGCCAGCACCAGCAGCGCACCACCCACGTGGGCAATCCAGTAGATAGGCATGGAAGCGTCGAACACAGCCATCTTGGTTTCAGCGTTGTATTCCAACAGCTTGGGCGCCCATGTCCACTGGTCTGGAACCACGAACAGAGGATCGGTAACGAACATGCCGCCCGCAATCCAGCCCAGCAGCATGCCACCGGCCACGATGATCAGCGGGAAGCGTTCCATCAGCTTGATCACCAGCTGCGAGCCCCAGACGATGATCGGGATGGAGATCAGCAGACCCAGCACGATCAGCAGCATCTGGTGTTCACCCGAGCTTTGCGCGGCACCAGCAATCGCGATCACGTTGTCCACCGACATGACCAGGTCAGCCACGATGATGGTCTTGATCGCGGCAAACAGCTTGTCGCTGCCCTGGATGTTGTCATGGCTTTCTTCTTCAGGGGCGATCAGCTTCATACCGATCCACACCAGCAGCAGCGCGCCCACCACCTTCAGGAAAGGCAGCTGCAGCAGCACCATGGCGAACGCGATCAGGATCACGCGCAAGACGATGGCACCGGCGGTGCCGTAGATGATGCCCTTGCGGCGCTGCTCGGGAGGCAGCTTGCGGCAGGCCAGCGCGATCACGACCGCGTTGTCGCCACCGAGCAAGATGTCGATGATGATGATTTGCCCCAGTGCAATCCAGAACGGAGCATGGGTCAGGAAATCCAAATCCATAGTAAACCTCAGTTGAAAACCACAGGCGCCTTATTGCACCGGCGGCAGTTGCTCTACTTACAGTCCCGGGGAGAAGTCTGGTGGCGACACAGGCAACAGCACCTGCGCACTATGGGAGCTTCTTTGGGGACTATATGTAATCAGTCGCCCAAAGGTCTTGCCCGCAAGATCCTGCCGAATCTCACCTGTCAGGCCGGAAACCGAAGTTCCGTATTGACGACCTGACAATCCGCCGGACAACGGCCGAATTGCGCGGCCCGGCGGGGAGCTACTCCCCTCTGAAGGCCGCAATTTAAACACAAGTCCAGTGCCTGTGCGCACTGTGTGCATGTGGATTTTGCGGATATACAGCCGCCATCGGCCACCAGCAAGTCGCGGAGTGCATAGAAAGCGGTTAATTTACAGTTCAAAAAAGAGAGCTACCAGCGCTTTCAGGACAAGGTTTTCAAATACTTTTCTATCTGAAACCTAGCATCCATCGGCGTCAGCAGCTCTATTTTTTACCACCCCAAACCGATGTGCAGGGGCAGATAAACAGCCATACCGACCACGATCGTGCCCAAAATGCCGCGTTTCCAGAAGAAATACAGCGATGCGCACAGCGCCGCAGGCAGGCGGGCATCGGCCAGCGTCGTGATGATCGCGCCCTGGTTCATGGTGATTTCCGGGGCAATGACTGCGGCCAACGCGGCCAGCGGTGCATATTGGAGCCCGCGCTTGAACCATTGGGGCATGGGCACTTCGCGCTCCGGGATCATGAAGAAAGACCGGGTCACCAAAGTCACGACCGCCAGGCCAATGGCCGCCACCCACGGCCAGATGCCATTCATTTCATCACTCATAGTTCCTCCCCGTCTTTGCGGTGCACAGGCAGAGGCATGACGGGATGCTTTTCGCCTTTGGTCGGATCCGGTGGCCGGATGGCTGGCTGCGGCAACAAACGGGCTGCTCGGCGCTGTGCCGCTTCCATCAACAGCCCTGCCGTGACTGCCGCTGCAATCGCCACCAGGATATTGAGCTTGAGCGGCAAGGCAAACGTGGCCACCGCCGCGCCGCTGGCCACGGCGCAGGCCAGCCAGGTGGCTTTGTCCTTGAGCATGGAATACAACACGCCCAGCAATGCCAGCACCCCGGCAAAGCCCAGTCCCCATTCCAGCGGAATGACGTTGGCCAGTAGAATGCCCGCAATGGAAAACACCTGCCAGAACAACCAGTTGCTCGCAGCTGCTCCCCAGAAAAAGGGCAGCTGCTCGGCCTTTTTCTCGGGCGTGGGATAGCGCTGGGTAAACGCCACAAAAATGATGTCACCGCTGAAATAGCCCAGCGTCAACCGGTGCGCCAGGCGCAGATGACCAAAATAGGTGCGCCACAGGCTGCTCAGAATCACGAAGCGCAGATTCACGCAGGTGGCGGTGAACCACACCACCCACAAGGGCGCCCCCACCATCAGCAAAGGCAGCACCGCCAGCTGGGCGCTGCCGGCGTACACGACCAGCGACGTGAAAATGGCCAGCGGCACGGACATGCCAGCCTTGACCATGGCCACGCCCGTCACCATGCCCCAGGCGCCAATGCCCAGCATGGTGCCCAGCACGGCGCGAAAGCCCATCATGAAGGCCGGATCACGCGCAATGCCCGTGGCGCGGCGCTGCAAAGCGCGGGTATTCATGGTTCAGGCGTTTTCTGGAGACGACAGCACGGCACCGACAGGCAGCTCAAAGCCGCGCAGAAAGTCGGCAGCAGCCAGGCGTTTGCCTCCTGCTCGCTGCAGTTGCGTCAGGCGCAGCGCACCTTGTCCGCAAGCCACCAGCACGCCCTCGGCATCGGCAGACAGCACCGTGCCGGGCTGGGCCGCTCCGTCATAGGCCTGCGGTGTTGCCGCCCAGAGCTTGATGACTTCCGCACCCAACTGTGTCGCGCCTCCAGGGAAAGGGGTGAAGGCGCGCAGGCGGCGATCCAGCTCTGTGGCGGACAGTTTCCAGTCCATCCAGCTTTCTGCCTTCTCGATCTTGTGGGCGTAGGTCACACCTTCCTCTGGCTGGGGCGTGCGTGGCAGGCCACCGCAGGCACTCATCTCCAGCGCTTCCACAATCAGACGGCCACCGAGATCGGCCAGCTTGTCATGCAAGGAGGCGGTGGTGTCGGCCGCGCTGATCGGCAGACGCTCGATCAGGCACATGTCTCCGGTATCCAGGCCAATGTCCATCTGCATGATGGTCACGCCGGTCTCGGCATCCCCGGCTTCAATCGCACGGTGGATGGGCGCCGCACCGCGCCAGCGCGGCAGGATGGAGGCATGGATGTTCAGGCAGCCTTTGGGGGGCAAATCCAGCACCCACTGCGGCAGGATCAGACCGTAGGCGGCCACGACCATCACGTCCGCCTTCGCATCCAGCAGAGCCTGGCGTGCCGCCGCAGCATCTTGGGGATATTTGCCGTCCAGACGCAGGCTCATGGGCTGTTCCACGCGAATGCCATGTTCCAGTGCGCACTGCTTGACGGGCGAAGCCTGCAGTTTCATGCCGCGACCGGCAGGGCGATCCGGCTGGGTCAGTACCAGCGGCACGTCAAAACCTGCCTGCAGCAGGCGCTCCAAGGCTACACGCGCAAACTCGGGCGTGCCAGCAAAAATGATTTTCATGTGGTCTATCCGAAGATCAAAAGGCCGCCCTGGCGGAGTGCCGGTGCAGCAGTAGCGTTCAGTGAGCGCGGTCGTCGGGCTCGTTGCGCGGTTCGTCGGTGAACATCACCCGCTGTACCACACCGTGCGGATCGATGAACACGTGCGCCTGGCGGTCGATGCTATTTTCGCTAATCCGGTAAGTCCAGATGTCGCCTTTGAAGTTGCCCACGCCCTCCACCAGCGCAGGCTTGCCAAAGTAATCAAACACATCCTGGCGTTGGTCCTGACCGATGCGCAGTTTCTGGAAATGCGCTTCCTGCAGCACCTGCTCCACGCGCAACAGGCGCTGCTGCCCGTCAAACACCAGGTGATAGACCTGCTGGCCTGCAGGCTGGTAGCTGTAGACCCAGCGCTGCCCGCCGCCGGGTAACGCCACACGCACATGGGGCTGCCCCATGTCCTGTGCAATCCGGGAGGCCGGTGTGCCAGGCTTTTGCCACTCGGGCACGGCACAGGCCGAAAGCGCGGCAACGCAGACCGCGGCTGCAGCCCAGCGCCACAAAGAAGCAAACACTGGGCGGGCAGACATCAGTGCGCTGCCTGTTTTTGCATCTTGACCATCTTGGTCTTGATGCGGTTGCGCTTCAGGGGCGAGAGGTATTCCACGAACACCTTGCCCATCAGATGGTCCATTTCATGCTGGATGCACACGGCCAGCAAGCCTTCGGCCTCGATCTCGCGCGCCTGGCCGTTTTCATCCAGGGCGCGCACCTTGACCTGGGTGGAGCGCTCCACGCCGTCGTAGATGCCGGGCACGGACAGGCAGCCCTCTTCACCGACCTGCTTTTCTTCGCTGGCCCAGAGAATTTCGGGATTGATCAGTACCAGTTTCTGGTCGCGATCTTGCGACACATCAATGACGATCAGGCGTTCGTGGAAGTCCACTTGCGTGGCAGCCAGCCCGATGCCATTGGCGTCGTACATGGTCTCGAACATGTCCTCGATCTGCTTGCGGATGCGGTCATCCACCTGTTCCACAGGCTTGGCCACCTTGTGCAGGCGAGGGTCGGGAAAGCAAAGAATAGGAAGTAAGGCCATGGCAAATTTCGAAAATGTGTCACCATTTTCGCCACTTTCGCGCGTTGACGCAGTCCGCGGCGCGCATTTGCGTTGCCCCATCAAGGGCTTGGAATGAGAATCAGCGGTCATTTTGATACACAAGAAGGCATGAAAGCCGGTTCCGGCAAGAGGGAGAACGCATGAAGGTCACCACAGCCGCTTCTTGTGCTTTGGCTTTGGGCATGGGGCTTTGCAGCGCCTGGCCCCCTGCCCTGGCGCAATCTTTTGCCGAACCGCCCGGCCCGGCGGCCACTCCGGAACACAGCGCGGCGCAAGGCATTCCGGTTTCTGCGCTGCAGCCTGATGCCCCTGACAGTTACACCGTGGCACATGGCGATACGCTGTGGCGCATTGCAGGCATTTTTCTGCGCCAACCCTGGCGCTGGCCCGAGTTGTGGGGCATGAACCAGACAACCATCCGCAACCCCCACCGGATTTATCCAGGCCAGGTGCTGTACCTGGAAAAGTCGGACGGCCATGCGCGCCTGGGCCTGGCTCACCACGGCGAGCTGCCAACCCTCAAGCTCAGCCCCCGTATCCGCAGTGAGGCGCAACCCTCCAGCGCCCTGCCTACGCTGCACCTGCCCGCACTGGAAACATTTTTTGCCGAACCCTTGGTGGTGAACGCCAACTCGTTGACCGATGCGGCACGCATCATTGCCGGCAGCGATGCCCGCATCATGCTCTTCCAGGGGGACCGCATCTACGCCACAGGATCTGGGCTTGCGCCTGTAGAGCATGCAGCCGGCGCCTCCCGCAATTACCGCGTGTTCCGTCAGGCTGTGCCGCTGCGCGACCCTATCACCCAGGAAATCCTGGGGTACGAAGCGCCGTATATCGGCCAGGCCCAGATGCTGCATGCGATGCCCCCGCAACCGGCATCTGGCCCAGGTGTGCAGCCCGCCACCTTCCTCATCACCAAGGCCAGGGAAGAAATCCGCCCCGGAGATCGCTTGTTGCCAGAACCTGCACAGCAGCCCCACCATTTCGTCCCCCACGCTCCCCCTGACGCGCTGACGGCCCATGTGGTTTCGCTCTATGGCAACGCCGCCGTACGTTATGGGGCAACCCACCACGTGGTGGCCATCAACAAAGGTGCCCGGGATGGCGTACAGCCCGGGGCGGTGCTGCAACTCATGCGCCAAGGACGGCAGGTACCCGATCCCGGACACGTCCAGGCATCTGCCGTCATTCAATTGCCCGATGAGGCCAACGGCACGGCCATGGTCTTTCGCAGCTTTGAACGTGTCTCCTATGCGTTGATCCTGGATACCCGCCAAGGCGTGCAGATCGGCGATGTCTTGACAGGTGCACGCTGATGACGGCCCCCACCCCTGCATGGGAGCACCAGGAGCTGCAAGCCTGGCTGCGCTTGTCCTTGACCTCAGGCATCGGCAATGCCGCGGCCCGGCGCTTGCTGGCCCGCTTCGGCATGCCGCAGGCTGTTTTCGAGGCCTCACCTGCAGATTGGCAGGCCTGTGTGAGTGCGTTGCAATGCAAGCAACTACTGACGTTGCCCCCGAATTTTGCAGCCATGGTCCAGACCACCTGGGATTGGCTGCACGACAGCCGCACGGACACGGCAAATGCCTTGATCACGTTGGGCGACCCGCGCTACCCCGACAGCCTGTTGCATACGGCAGATCCTCCACTGATGTTGTATGTCACAGGTCCACGGCCCTGGCTGGAACGTACGGCGCCCCTGGTTGATTGGCAGCGTAGCTTGGCCATCGTGGGATCGCGCAACCCCACACCGCAGGGTGCCGATAACGCCTACCAGTTTGCCCATTACCTCGCAGGCCAGGGCTGGTGCCTCATATCCGGCATGGCGCGGGGTGTGGATACGGCAGTACACCAAGGGGCGCTGGCAGCCACGACCGAAGGCATGCCAACGGTGGCTGTCGTCGGCACTGGCGTAGACCGCATCTATCCGCGGCAAAACGAGCCACTGGCCCGGCAGCTGGCGCAGCGTGGACTGCTGATCAGCGAATTTCCGCTGGGCACACCGCCCATCGCCACCAATTTTCCCAAGCGCAACCGCATCATCTCGGGGTTGTCGCGTGGCACCCTGGTCGTGGAGGCCGCCCTGGCCTCAGGCTCCCTGATTACGGCACGTACCGCTTCCGAGCAGGGCCGCGAGGTATTTGCCATCCCTGGCTCGATTCACAGCCCCCAGACACGGGGCTGTCATGCCTTGATCAAGCAGGGGGCCAAGCTGGTGGAGCACGCCCAGGATATTCTGGAAGAGTTGGACAACGTCACGGCAAGCCGTGGTGCAGATGCTGCGGCCCACAATGCGGCATCGGGCACTGACTCCACCGCTGAAACAGCCATCCCCGCCTTGCTGGAGGCCATGGGTTTTGATCCAGTCTCCCTGGACCATTTGTCAGCCCGCACAGGTTGCAGCGTTGCGGAACTGCAGGCCCAGCTGCTGGAGCTGGAGTTGGACGGTTGGGTACAACGGCTACCCGGAGGGCTCTATCAGCGCTGTGCGCAAGCATGAAAAAAGGCTCCAGCAGGAGCCTTCTTTTCATGGAGCCAGAGGTGTCAGACCACGGCGCCTGCGTTGGGGTCGTTGGGGTCGTGCTCCGTCTTGGTGGGCTTGACCAGGTCTTCGCGCTTGACACCCAGCCACATCACAATGGCCGCGCCCACGAAGATGGACGAGTAGATGCCGAACACGATACCGATGGTCAGTGCCAGCGAGAAGTAGTGCAAGCTAGGGCCACCAAAGAAGAACATGGCCAGCACCATGGCTTCGGTCGATGCGTGGGTGATGACCGTGCGGCTCATGGTGGAGGTGATCGCATGGTTGATGACCTGCTTGGTATCCATCTTGCGCTGTCTGCGGAAGGTTTCACGGATACGGTCAAACACCACCACCGACTCATTCACGGAGTAGCCCAGCACCGCCAGCACACCGGCCAGCACGGGCAGCGAGAACTCCCACTGGAAGAAGGCGAAAAAGCCCAAAATGATGACCACGTCGTGGAAGTTGGCAAAGGCCGCTGCCACACCGAACTTCCATTCAAAGCGGAAGGCCAGGTAGATGATGATGCCCAGCAGCACCACGCCCAGGGCCAGCAAACCGTTGGTGACCAGCTCTTCACCCACGGAAGGCCCCACAAACTCGGTGCGGCGCAACTCGACTTCAGGGTCCACCTCACGCAGCGCAGCCAGCACCTGTTCGCTTTGCTGCGCGGAGGTCACGCCTTTTTGCACGGGCATGCGGATCATCACGTCGCGTGCCGTGCCGAAGTTCTGCACCGTCACATCAGTGTAGCCCTTGGCCTGGATGGTGCCGCGCACCTTTTCCAGGTCTGCAGGCTGGCTGTAGGACACCTCCATGACCGTACCGCCCGTGAACTCCACGGACAGATGCAGTCCCTTGGTGACCAGGAAGAACACGGCCAGCACAAAGGTGATGATGGAAACCGCGTTGAGCACCAACGCATATTTCATGAAGGGAATGTCTTTGCGGATGCGGAAGAGTTCCATGTCTTCCTCCTTTACTTCGCGTTTTCAACGGCTGTGCCGTCGGGACGCCAGATCGTGCCAATCGACACGCTCTTGAGCTTTTTCTGGCGGCCATACCAGAGGTTCACCAGACCGCGCGAGAAGAACACGGCCGAGAACATGCTGGTCGCAATACCAATGCAGTGCACCACCGCAAAGCCGCGCACAGCACCCGAACCGAAGGCCAGCAGCGCCAAGCCCACGATCAAGGTGGTCAAGTTGGAGTCCAGAATCGTGGCCCACGCACGGTCGTAACCGGCATGGATCGCGGCTTGGGGCGACATGCCTGCGCGCAGCTCTTCACGAATGCGTTCGTTGATCAGCACGTTGGAGTCGATCGCCACGCCTATGGCCAGTGCCATGGCCGCAATGCCGGGCAGCGTCAATGTGGCTTGCAGCATGGACAAAATTGCCATCAGCAGCAGCACGTTGACGCCCAGTGCAATCGTGGAGAACACACCAAACAGGTGGTAGTACACGCACATGAAGATGGCGATGGCGATCATGCCCCAGACCACGGAATTGATACCGCGGTCAATGTTCTCAGCGCCCAGGCTGGGGCCAATGGTGTATTCCTCAATGATCTCCATGGGCGCAGCCAGCGAACCGGCGCGCAGCAGCAGCGAGGTGTCATTGGCTTCCATGGTGGTCATGCGACCCGAGATCTGCACGCGGCCACCCCCGATTTCCGAGCGGATCACGGGTGCGGTCACGACCTCACCCTTGCCCTTTTCGAACAGGATGATGGCCATGCGCTTGTTGATGTTCTCGCGCGTGATGTCCTTGAAGATGCGTGCGCCCTTGGCATCCAGCACCAGGTTCACCGTGGGTTCCTGGGTCTGGCTGTCAAAACCGGGTTGGGCATCGGTCAGGTTCTCACCCGTCAGGATGACCTGTTTCTTGACGATCACGGCATTGCCGTTGCGGTCCAGGTAGCGCTCCGAACCAAAGGGCACATTGCCGGTCCCCATCTCTGCAGCGCGGCCTTCGGAGGTCTCGTCGACCAGACGCAGCTCCAGTGTGGCCGTGCGACCCAGGATGTCCTTGGCCTTGGCCGTATCTTGCACGCCGGGCAACTGCACCACGATGCGGTTCAGGCCCTGCTGCTGGATCACAGGCTCGGCCACACCCAGCTCATTGATACGGTTGTGCAGCGTGGTGATGTTTTGCTTCAAGGCCTGCTCTTGCACCCGGCGCATGGCTTCCGGCTTGATCGTCACGCGCAAACGGCCTTCAACGCCACTGCCAGCCTCTGCCGCTTGCAGGTCAGGGAATTCATCGGCAATCAGATTGCGTGCAGCCGTCATGGTGGCTTCGTCGCGCAGGCGAATTTCGATCGCCTGGCCATCACGGTTGATGCCGCCATGGCGAATGCTTTTGTCGCGCATCATGGTGCGCAAGTCACCTGCCAGCGAATCGGCGCGCTTGGTCAGGGCTGCTTCCATGTCCACTTCGAGCATGAAGTGCACGCCACCACGCAAGTCCAGGCCCAGATACATGGGGTTGGCGCCCAAGGCACTGAGCCAAGCGGGTGAGCGCGACACCAGATTCAGCGCCACGATATAGGCGGGGTCGGAGGGGTCGCTCACCAGGGCGCGTTCGATCACGTCCTTGGCCTTGAGCTGCTCGTCGGGCGTGTTGAAACGCGCACGCACGGAGTTGCCCTCGAGACTCAGAATGTCAGGCGAAAGCGATGCGGCTTGCAGTGCACTCTCTACACGGGCCAGCACGCCCTCATCGACCTTGACAGAAGACTTGGCCGAAGACACTTGCACCGCAGGTGCTTCGCCGAAAAAATTGGGCAGGGTGTAAATAACCCCCACCAGTAGCGCGACCACAAGGATCGCGTACTTCCAGACCGGGTATCGGTTCATGATCGCGCTCTATCTCTCACGCTAGAAACAGGGCGCGGCATGCCTTCCAAAAAAGCCCACCGGCCCGCTCAACCAGAAAAAGCTGGTCTTACTTAACGGTGCCCTTGGGCAACACTTGCACAACGGCGGAACGCTGGATTTGCACCTTGGTGCCTGCAGCGATTTCCACGAACAGGAATTGCTCGTCCAGATCCACCACACGGCCCAGCAAACCACCGGCGGTAGCCACTTCGTCACCCTTGGTCAGTGCTTCCACCATGGCACGGTGTTCTTTCTGACGCTTCATCTGGGGACGAATCATCACAAAGTACAGCACCACGAACATCAGCACCAGCGGCAGCATGCCGGTGAGGGAAGACATCATGCTGCCTTCAGCAGCGGCTGCAGGAGCGGTTTGGGCAAAAGCAGAAGAAATAAACACGGACGAACTCCAAGGCGGAATGGGTCAAAAAAAGAACAGGCCACAAGGCCTGCAAGCACTACAGCATAGCTGAGCGCAAGTCAACGAAGCATTGTATGCGTGCACTTTATGCGCCAGCGTGGCTAAACCTGAGTGACAGCCAGTGTTTGCAGTCTTTGAAACTTACAGGCACATCGGCATCAAAGACAGATAAACAAAGCGCTGACAGCTCCTGTTTTGATAGAGCCATCAGCGCTGGAGAACGACCAGACTTGAATCAGGCCTGTTGCGTCAAAGGCATGTCTGCCCCTGGCCACTGCGCCTTCAGCTGCTGCCACTTGCTGCGCGCAGCCTGCACATGGCGTTCCTTGACATGGCCATAGCCACGAATGTCTTCAGGGATGCGTGCGATCTGCACAGCCAGTGGCAGGTTGTGCGCGCTCAGCTGCGGCAACAGGCTTTCAATGCCATCGCGGTATTCGGCAATCAATGCGCGTTCCATTTTGCGCTCCGCAGTACGACCGAACGGATCCAGCGCCGTACCCCGCAGCCCCTTGAAACGCGCCAGCCATTTGAAGGCCGTGCGGATGCCCGGACCGTAGGCTTTCTTGACCAGGTGTCCATGCGCGTCCTTTGCGGCCGTGGTCGGAGGCGCCAGATGGTGCACCAGCTTGTAGTCACCCTCGAACATCTGGGCAATCTTTTCCTGGAAGCCCTGGTCCAAGTGCAGGCGTGCCACTTCGTACTCGTCCTTGTACGCCATGAGCTTGAACAGATAGCGGGCCACGGCTTCGGTCAGCTGTGTGCTTTTTGGCGCCACCTGGGTCTCTGCCGCCTGTACTTTGTCCACCAACTGCCTGTAGCGGGCTGCATAGGCAGCATTCTGGTAGTCCGTCAAGAATGCCTCACGGCGCGCTACCAGTTCCTGCAGTCCAGGCTTTTTCACAAACTGGATGATTTGTGCGGTGCGGTATTGCGCCTGCACCTCCTCGAGGTTGTGTGCACAGCGGCGGCCCCATTCAAATGCAGCCTGGTTGTTGGCCACCTGCACGCCGTTCAGTTCCATGGCGCGCAGCAAGGCTGCACGGCTGAGCGGAATGCGTCCCTTTTGCCAGGCGTAGCCCAGGATCAGAGGGTTGGTATAGATGCTGTCGCCCAGCAACTGGGTGGCGACTTGGTCCGCATCCAGGCTGCCCAGGCCTGCCTGGCCCACCACGCCTTGCAGCACCTGCTCGCACTGGCCAGTGGGGGACTGCCAGTCGGGGTTGTGCACAAAAGCGGCGGTCGGCGTGCCGTGGGCGTTCAGTGCCACATAAGTGCGGCCTGCCTGCATCACGGCCAACGTGGTCTTGGTGGCGGCCACGATGGGGTCACAGGCGATCACCAGATCTGCCTTGCCAATGTCTACCTTGGTGGTGTGGATGGCCTCGGGGGAATTCGCAATCTGGATATGGCTCCAGGTCGACCCTCCTTTTTGCGCCAGTCCGGCAGCATCCTGCGTCACCACACCCTTGCCTTCCAGATGCGCCGCCATGCCCAGCAAGGAGCCAATGGTGATCACGCCCGTGCCGCCCACGCCAGCCACCACAATGCCCCAGGCATTGCGGGCATCCGGCAGCTGAGGTTCAGGGATGGGGGACAGCATGGAGAGATCGCCCTTTTTCTCCCGCTTGGGCTTTTTGAGATGGCCTCCTTCCACGGTGACGAAACTCGGGCAAAAGCCCTTCACACAGGAAAAATCCTTGTTGCAACTGCTTTGGTTGATGCGCCGCTTGCGGCCAAACTCGGTCTCCACCGGCTCCACCGACAGACAGTTAGACTGCACCGAGCAATCCCCGCAGCCCTCGCACACCAGCTCATTAATGACAACCGTCTTGGCAGGCGTTGCCATGGTGCCGCGCTTGCGGCGGCGGCGCTTCTCAGTCGCGCAGGTTTGGTCATAAATGATGGCGGTGCAGCCAGCAATCTCGCGCATTTCGCGCTGGATACGGTCTAGCTCATCGCGGTGGTGCACCGTCACGCCGGGCGAGAGCGCAGCCCCTTGGTATTTCTCAGGCTCATCGGTCACGATGACCAACTTTTGCACGCCCTCGGCCAGCAGGCTCTGCATGATCTGCAGCACGCTGTGGCCTTCGGGGCGTTCGCCCACGCGCTGGCCGCCGGTCATGGCGACTGCGTCGTTGTAGAGCAGCTTGTAGGTGATGTTCACACCCGCCGCAATGCTCTGGCGAATCGCCAGCAGCCCGCTGTGAAAGTAGGTACCGTCCCCCAAGTTGGCAAACACATGATTGTCTTTGGTGAACGGCGCTTGTCCCACCCAGCTCACACCTTCGCCGCCCATTTGCGTGAAGGTGCTGGTGGAGCGGTCCATCCACACCGTCATGTAGTGGCAGCCAATGCCTGCCACGGCGCGACTGCCTTCGGGCACACGCGTGCTGGTGTTGTGTGGGCAGCCGCTGCAAAACCACGGCGTGCGGTCGCCGGTTTGCACGGTTTGCGTGCTGACTTGCTGCTC
>JAEYRT010000043.1 GCA_023435325.1 Pseudomonadota bacterium
CTAAGAACGATCTTTAGGTCACTCAATCAATGCTAAGTATTCAAAGAATGATTTTCGCGCTGTGACACTAGTAGGCTTCAATCGGATCAATGGCACAAAAGATGTCACGCCAGACAAATCAATTCCAGAGAGAAAAGCTGCTTTTGAACCCTGTTAAGCCCAATCTTCGGCAACCTATTACTGGCAAAGCACATCAATATTTTTCGCCTCATAACCCAGGTCGTTGGTTCAAATCCAGCCCTCGCAACCAATACAAAGCCCCGATCCGTTGACGGACCGGGGCTTTTTGTTTTCTAGCGCATCCATTGCACTAAGGCATGAAAAAAGGAGCCTTACGGCTCCTTGTGGCAGCTGCAGTGGCTGCAGCCTGGGTTTTTAGACCTTGGCGGTCAACCCTGCTTCCGGCTGCAGATCGGGCGCAGCTTGGCCATCCAGCACCTGGTTCAGGCGTTGCATGTCCACGCCATTTTCCCAGCGCGAAACGACCACGGTCGCCACGGCATTGCCGATGAAGTTGGTGATGGAGCGGCACTCGGACATGAAGCGGTCCACGCCCAGAATCAGTGCCATGCCGGCAACCGGCACTTCAGGCACCACGGCCAGCGTGGCTGCCAAGGTGATGAAGCCAGCGCCAGCCACACCGGCCGCGCCCTTGGACGAGAGCATGGCCACCAGCAACAGCATGATTTGCTGGCCCAGGCTCAGATCCACGTCACAGGCCTGGGCGATGAACAGTGCCGCCAGCGTCATGTAGATGTTGGTGCCGTCCAGGTTGAAGGAGTAGCCTGTGGGAACCACCAGACCCACCACCGATTTCTTGCAGCCGGCCTTTTCCATCTTCTGCATCAGCGAAGGCAGAGCCGATTCCGAGGACGATGTGCCCAACACCAGCAGCAGCTCTTCCTTCAGATAGCGGCACAGCTTGAACACCGAGAAGCCGCACAGACGCGCCACGAGACCCAGCACCACGGCGATGAACAGGAACGAGGTGAGGTAGAACGCAGCCACCAGCTCGAACAGGTTGACCAGCGAGGACAGACCAAACTTGCCGATGGTGAACGCCATGGCACCAAAGGCACCGATGGGAGCGGCCTTCATGACGATGGCCACCAGCTTGAACACTGGTTTGGTAATGGCTTCAAAGAAGTGCAGCACGGGTTTGCCGGCCTCGCCCACCAAGGCCAGCGAAATGCCAAACAGCACGGCCACCAGCAGCACCTGCAGGATGTTGTCGCCAACAAAGGGGCTGATCAGCGTCTTGGGGATGATGTCCATCACAAAGCCGGTCAGCGTCATGTCATGTGTCTTGGCCACAAAACCCTGCACGGCCCTCTGGTCCAGATCGGCCGGATTGATGTGCATGCCCGCACCGGGCTGGAAGATGTTGGCCACAAACATGCCGACGATCAGGGCCAGGGTCGAGAAGGTCAGGAAGTACGCCATGGCCTTGCCGAACACACGCGAGACGCTGCTCAGCTGCGTCATGCCGGCGATGCCTGTCACGATGGTCAGGAAAATCACGGGCGCGATGATCATCTTGATCAGCTTGATGAATGCATCGCCAAAGGGCTTCATGGCCGCGCCATAGGCGGGCTCAAAGTGACCCAGCAAAATGCCGGCAGTGATGGCCACGACCACCTGGAAATACAACTGACGATAAAAGGGCAGCTTGGGCGTAGCAGCTGCTTGGGCGGGGATAGCGTGCACGGTGTTTCTTTCAGCAGATCCAAACAAAAATGCACCAGTGCGGTGCAACTTTCGGGTTTGTACTGCTGGCCTTCTGAAATGCCGATAACCTATTGGTATTAGTTGGCCGTTTTCAGCACGCAAAATCGCCCAAAATACGTAGAAATACGCACACTTCGCAACCCGTTGCAGCATCTGTTGCCAGCATTGCCAGGCGTTCGCCATCACCACCATGTTTTCATCCCTGCAGCGAGGTTCCCTCTGGGCAGCGCTCATTTTGGTCATCGGCAGCCTGCTGAGCATGCTGGTTGTGGGGTGGCTGACTTGGCAGCAGGCTTTGCACAACGAAAGCAGGGTTTTCCAGCGCCAGCTGGAAGGCCGGGCCCAGGCACTGACCCAGCGGGTGGACCGCTTTCGCACCCTGCCCGAAGTCCTGGCGCTGGACAACGAACTGCGCGCGGCCTTGCAGCGGCCTTTGTCTCCTGAAGATGTGGATGCGCTGAACCGTAAGCTCGAACGCGCCAATGGCGCCACGCGCTCGTCCACACTGACGCTGATCAACCTCGACGGCATTGCCATCGCCGCCAGCAACTGGCGCGCACCACGCAACAACGTAGGCGAAAATTACAGCTATCGCCCGTACGTGCAGGACGCCCTGACCCAGGGCAGCGGCCGCTTCTATGGCATCGGCACCACCACGGGCGAACCCGGCTACTTTCTCTCCCAGGCCATTTACGACAATGAGGGCACCATCATCGGTCTGATTGCCATCAAGATTGCCTTGCAGGAACTGGAGCGCCAATGGCCACGCACCACCGATGTAATCACTGTCTCGGATGCCTATGGCGTGATCTTCCTGACCAGTCGAGAGGCATGGCGCTACCGCTTGCTGCATGCCCTCACAGCCGAGGCCCGCGCCGAGCTGCAAGCCACGCGACAGTACCAGTCGGAAGTGCTGCTGCCGCTGCGCTTCAAGGTGCACCGGCAGCTTGAAACCGGCAGCCGGCTGGTTTCGATCGAAGACCCGGCGCTGCCACGCTACCTTCTGCTGCAAAGCACGGACCTGCCCAACAGCCGCTGGCGGATGCATTTGCTGCACGACACCAGTTCCAGCGCCACCACCAGTTGGTGGGCCGCCATTGCAGCCGGCGGGCTGTGGCTGGCCGCAGGGCTGCTGGTGCTGTTCGTGCGCCAGCGCCAACGCCTGACACGCCTGCGGTTACGCAGTCGCCAGGAGCTGGAAACCGTGCTCCAGCAACATGCACAGGAGCTGCGCACGGCCCAGGACGGCATCGTGCAGGCAGCGCAGCAGGCCGACACCGGCCTGTCCCGCAGTCTGGAACACCTGCCGCAGGGCGTGGTCATCATTGATGCCCACCTGAACCTGGTGGCCTGGAATTCACGCTATCTGCAGCTCTTTCGCTACCCGCCCGAACTGGTCCGCGTGGGAGGTCCCATCGAAGCCTTGCTGCGCTACAACGCCAAGCGCGGACTGCTCGGCCCCGGCCCCATGGAAGAGGCCATCCAGCGGCGCCTGAACCACTTGCGCAGCGGCAAGCCGCACCTGCACGAAAGCGAAAAAGGGGACGGCACGGTGCTGGAAATCCGCGGCAACCCATTGCCCGATGGCGGTTTTGTCACCAGTTATGCGGACATCACCAGCTACAAGAATGCCGCACGCGAATTGCGCTCGCTGGCCGATGCCCTGGAGCGTCGCATCGCCGAACGCACCCGCGATCTGGAGGCCGCGCGCCTGGAAGCCGAGCAGGCCAACAAATACAAAACCCGTTTTGTGAATGCTGCCGTGCATGATCTTTTGCAGCCGCTGAACGCCGCACGCATGTTCACCAGCCTGCTGCCCAGCCATGTCCACGACGAAGCAGGCCGCCACGTGGCCGACAGCATTGAGGCTGCGCTGGCATCGCAGGACGCCATCCTGACCAGCATGCTGGACATTGCCCGCATGGAGTCGGGGCAGATGGAAACCCACGTCCGCGACTTTGCGCTGGATTCCCTGCTGCACGTGGTGCACAACAACTTTGCCATGCTGGCGGAAAGCGAGGGGCTCACGCTGCGCACCCATGCGGGCAGTTATGTGGTGCGCAGCGATGAAGCCCTGTTGCGCCGCATCATCCAGAACTTTGTCTCCAACGCCATCCGCTACACCCGCAAGGGCCGCATCGTTGTGGGCTGTCGCCGCGTGGGCCCGCATGTCCGCATTGAAGTGCATGACCAGGGTCCGGGCATTGCCCCCAGCCTGCAAAAAGAGATTTTTGAGGAATTCCGCCGCCTGGACGAAGGGCATGCGGATGATCGCGGAACCGGACTGGGGCTGGCAATTGTGGAGCGCCTGGGCAAATTGCTGGGCCACGAGGTCGGGCTGCGCTCCACGCTGGGCAAAGGCAGCGTGTTCTGGGTCCAGGTGCCTCTGGGCAATCCCCAGGCCTTGCAGGCCGCCGTGCGCCCCAGCGCACTGACACGCCAGGACGATGCACCGTTGCAAGGCGGCGTCGCCTGGTACATCGATGACGATGTGCAGACCTGCAATGCCACGCGCACGCTGCTGGAGCGCTGGGGCTGTGCCGTGCCTTATGCGGGTGGCCCACGCGATGCCCTGGCCCTGGCCAGCCACCACAACGTACCCCAGCTGGTGCTTCTGGATGTGCACCTGGGGGCCAACCTGTATGGCCCGGAGATCTACACGCAACTGTGTGAACGCTGGGGGCAGATGCCACCCGTGATCCTGGTCACGGCCGAACGTGACGCCTCGCTGCGACGCCAGGCCGCCGAGCGTGGCTGGGGCTTTCTGGCCAAACCCGTGCGCCCTCCGGCTTTGCGCGCCTTGATGAGCCAGACCTTGCTGCGCATCCGCGAAGATTGAGGGTCCGTGCCACCTTCCGCGGGGCATGTCTGGCACGCATGCACTAGCCAGCCCCTCCATCCCTGACTAGACTGCGCCATCTTGCAAGGGAGCCCCGTATGGAACGCAAAGTCGTCTTGATTACCGGCGCCAGCCGAGGCATTGGCGCCGCCACGGCCCTGTGCGCAGCCCGCGCCGGCTGGGACATGGTGCTGAGCTACCAGCACGCCGCCACGGCCGCACAGGAGGTCGTACAGGCGGCGCAGCATCTCGGCAGTCGTGCACTGGCCGTACAGGCCGACATGGCGGATGAGCAACAGCTGCTGACCTTGTTCGCCGCCGTGGACCATCACTTTGGCCGACTGGATGCCCTCGTGAACAACGCCGGGGTGGTGGCACCCACACAAAAAGTGGCGGATTACAGCTGGGAACGGCTGGAGCGCCTGTTCCGCATCAACACCGTGGGCGCATTTGCCTGCGCTCGTGAAGCCGTGCGACGCATGAGCACCGCCCATGGCGGCCGCGGGGGCTCGATCGTCAATGTCTCCAGCATTGCCTCCAAGCTTGGGGCTCCCTCGCAGTATGTGGACTACGCCGCCTCCAAAGGCGCCATCGATGTTCTGACCATCGGACTGGCCAAGGAAGTGGCCGGTGAAGGCATTCGCGTCAACGCCGTACGCCCCGGCCTGATTGACACCGACATCCACGCCAGCGGCGGCCAGCCGGACCGCGTGGCGCGCCTGTCGAAAAACGTCCCCATGCAGCGCGGCGGGACCCCCCAGGAAGTGGCCGAAGCCATTGTGTGGCTGATGTCGGATGCCTCGCCCTACACCACGGGCAGCTTTCTGGAAATTTCGGGCGGCAATCTCTGAACCGGCCATTCAAAGAGCGCTCGCGCGCATCTGACCGCAGGATTGCCTAAAGCTCGCTGTCGTTTTCCAGGCTTTTCACCAACACCGCTGCCTGTGTGCGCGAATAGCAGCCGAGCTTTTTCAAAATGGCGGTCACATGCACTTTGACAGTGTTCTCTGCCAAGCCAAGCTCGTGGGCAATCTGCTTGTTCAGCAAACCATCGGCCAGGCACAACAGCACGCGGAACTGCTGGGGTGTCAGCTGCGCCAGACGTGCGGCCAATTCCGCATCCGCTTCCGAACGCTCTGCAGCCATGGGCGGAAACCAGCTGCCGCCATCAAGCACTGCTTCCATGGCCATGGCGATGTCTTCTGCAGGGGCCGATTTGGGAATGAACCCTGCGGCACCGAACTGCTGCGCACGGCGAATCACACGCGGGTGGTCATTGGAGGAGATGATGACCACCGGAATCTCCGGATACTCCCCGCGCACATGCAGCAAGGTGGAAAAACCACGTGCCCCCGGCATGGTCAGATCCAGCAACACCAGCTCGACTTCCGGGTGGTTCTGCAGCATGCTGCTGACCGTCGCAGCGCTGGCCGCCTCCAGTGTTTGGTACCGTGCAAAACGCTCGCGCAGCACGTGCAGTATGGCCGCACGAAACAGCGGATGGTCGTCGGCGACAAGCAAGGTGGGTTCAGACATGGAAGCACAGTCTGCCACGCGTGTCGCACAAGTGCTGTGCCACTCCAGAAAGCCAATATCAGCGGACAAAAAAATGCCCTGCAGCCGGACGCTGAAGGGCAATTCTTTATTGCGTTTTATTGAAACAGCCCGCAGCGGCTGTGATCGACAACCTGATTACTGGTTGGCAATATCCAGATGGGCAGCACGAGCTTCTTGGATGAATTCGATCAGGGCGTTAACAGCGTTCAGCATGACAGTCTTTCAGTGGTGAGATGCCTTGCACAATGCTGTAAAGGATGCATCTCAACGGCCTTACAGCTACGGGATAACCTCTAAGTGATAACCCGTAGGCGTAAGTATAAACCACATTCTGTTTTTGTGCAGAAGTCTGTTTGGCATCAAACAGACAGTCACAGTCACGCAGAAATTCGATGAACAGCGTCAACCCAGCTGCGTCCTGGCAAGACAGCTGTTGGAAGACCCTCCCGGAGATGCGGCACCTGGAAGGGGAAATGGATGCCACCTCACTCCCCGTGGCGGAAACCAGCAGCTATTGCGGTGGCACCTTATCGGGCGGCACAGGCTGCGGCCCTTCATCAGGCTCGACAGGGTTGCGTTTGGTGCTGTCTGCGTGCACAGACACAGTGGCGAGACTCAGCACAGGCATCCTCCTTAGAAGTGACGGCTCATTCCTGCAGTGTGGCGCCTTGGTCGTGGCCTGTGTCTGACATGCGCAGTGTTTCGCGCGCCAGTCCTACAGATTGAACAAGCGCACGCGAAGAGAAGAGAAGAGCGGAAAGCGGCATCAATCCACCCGCTGGCTTGCGGCCGGTGCGCCCCATCACTCTGCGGAAGACAGCTTCATCAGCACCAGGCCACTGACGATCAGCACTGCAGCGCAGATGCGCAGGGGCGTCAGCTGCTCGCCCAGCAAAGTGATGCCGACCACAAACGCGCCCACCGCACCAATACCCGTCCAGATCGTATAGGCCGTCCCCAGGGGCAAACTGCGTATGGACATGGAGAGCAGGCCGAAACTGGCCACCATGGCCACCATGGTGATGAGAGAGGGGGTGAGTTTGGTGAATCCGTGTGATTGCTTCATGGTGAAAGCCCATACGACTTCCAGCAGACCCGCAACCACCAAATACAGCCATGCCATAGTGAGACTCCTTGCATTGCATGCAAATCTGGGCCGTCCCCTATGTTCATTCCGGCCAGGGTCGTCCCTGGCGGGGCAGTGTGACACTGCAAGCGATGCCCGCATTGTAG
>JAEYRT010000120.1 GCA_023435325.1 Pseudomonadota bacterium
GGTGTGATTGTGGCGATGGACGGCGTGCGAATTGATACAGCCGACCAACTGGTCGACGCCGTCCGCACCTCGCGGGCCGGGCAGGAGATTGAACTGTCGTATTACAACGGCCCGACGATGAGCCGCAAGTCGGTCCGCCTCGGTTCGCTCGGCCCGCCGCCGGCAGGGATCGGCGGCCCATCGCCGCGCACCAACCGCATCGATCTGGGCTTGCCGCCGGCGCTGGAACCCGCCGCGATCACGCCGCGCCCCGCCGCCGATGCGGACAGCGAAGTGGAAGCGCTGCGGGCCGAGGTCGAACTGCTGCGCGAGCAGTTGCGGGCCATGCAGCAACGCCTCGACCGGCTCGAACAATCGCCCCCCGCGCCAGGCGCTACCGAAGAAGCCGGCGAGGCCGCGGCGTCTCCGCCGCGCTTCGCACCGCCGGCACCGTAGCTGGTTCGCACATCCGCGCCTTCGTAGCTGAATTCGCCAGAATTCAGACCTCCCGCAGGCGGATCGTTCACTCGAATGCGTCTGAATTCTGGCGAATTCAGCTACCGGGCAGCCTTCCACGGGGAGCCGGGCCGCTACTTGATCCGCCGAAAATCCGGTATTCTGCTGGCAAGCTCAAGCGGCATTCGGCCGCCCCGGACATGGACTGTCTCGACTGGCCCTCTCGCGATTTTCGCACCTCGGCAAAGGATCACACGGATGAAACGTAGCTGCTTGCTTCTTACTCTTGCGCTGGCCGGTTTTGCCGCCAGCAGCGTCCCTCTTTCGGCCGCCGACGATTCCGGCCGAGAGTCCGCGACGAAAGCTCAAACTGCTCAGAAAGCTCCCACCACGATGGAAGAAGTGCCGCTCATCCCGCGCGAAAAGTTTTTCGGCAACCCAGAGAAGGCTCGCGCGCGATTGAGCCACGACGGCAAACGTCTGGCCTTCGTCGCTCCGGTCGAGGGAGTGCTCAACGTCTGGGTCAGCCCCAACGACGATCCGGAGCAGGCCAAGCCCGTCACGTTCGACAAGCACCGGGGCGTAACGGCCTATTCCTGGGCCTACACGAACAAGCATCTGCTCTATACGCAGGATAAGAACGGCGACGAGGACAATCACGTCTATGTGATCGACCTCGACTCGGGCAAGATCACCGATCTGACGCCGCTGGAGAAAATCGCCGCCCAAATCGAAGGGGTGAGCGAGAAATTCCCCGAGGAAATCCTCGTGGGGATCAACGATCGGGACGAGCGGCACTTCCACGATATCTATCGCGTGAACATTCTCACCGGCGAGCGCAAGCTGGTGCAGCAGAATCCGGGCTTCGCCGGCTTCCTGACCGACGACGATTACCGGGTGCGGTTCGCCATCAACTTCACCCCCGACGCTGGCCAGGTATGGCTCAAGGCGGAGCCCGGCGACAAGTGGGACGAGTGGGTCAAGATCGACTCGGTCGACGCGATGACCACCTCGCCGGCTGGGTTCGACAAGACGGGCGAGAAGATGTACCTGATCGACTCCCGCGATCGCAACACGGCCGCCCTCGAGGTGCTCGATCTGAAGACCGGCAAGGAAACGCTGATCGCCGAGAACGACCAGGCCGACATCAGCGGCGCGCTTGTGCATCCGACCGAAAAGACCATCCAGGCGGTCAGCTTCACGTATGAGAAGACCGAATGGATGATCCTCGACGACGCCGTGAAAGCCGATCTCGACTACCTGAAGACGGTCGAGGACGGCGACATTCAAATCACCGGCCGCACGCTCGATGACAAGCGCTGGACCGTCGCCTACCTGAAGGACGACGGGCCGGTGCAGTTCTACATCTACGACCGCGCCGATGGCGAGCGGAAGACGACGTTTCTGTTCACCAGCAATCGCGAACTAGCCAAGCTGCCGCTGGTGAAGATGCATCCGACCGTGATCAAGTCGCGCGACGGCCTGAATCTGGTCAGTTACCTGACGCTCCCGAAGTGGGCCGATCCGGATGGCGATGGCCGGCCGAACCAGCCGCTGCCAATGGTCGTGAACGTGCACGGCGGTCCGTGGGCCCGCGATGATTGGGGCTACGATCCCGAGCATCAATTGCTCGCCAATCGTGGTTACGCGGTGCTGGCCGTCAATTACCGCGGCTCGACCGGTTTCGGCAAGGACTTCATTAACGCCGCCAACCGCGAGTGGGGGGCGAAGATGCACGACGACATCATCGACGCCTGCAACTGGGCCGTGGAGCAGAAGATCGCCGAGAAAGGCAACATCGCCATCATGGGTGGCAGCTACGGCGGCTATGAAACGCTCGTCGGCCTGACGTTCACGCCCGACTACTTCAAATGCGGCGTCGACATCGTCGGCCCGTCGAGCTTGATCACCCTGATGCAGAACCCACCGCCGTACTGGATGCCGTTCATGCCCGTGATGAAGGCCCGCGTCGGTGACGTCAGCACCGAGGAGGGGCGCGAGTTTCTCAAGAGCCGCTCGCCGCTGTTCTTCGTCGACAAGATCACGCGACCGCTGCTCATCGGCCAAGGCGCGAACGACCCGCGCGTGAAGCAAGCCGAAGCCGATCAGATTGTCGCCGCGATGAACGAGAAGAAAATTCCGGTGACGTACATGCTCTTCACCGACGAAGGGCACGGTTTCGCTCGGCCGCAGAATCGCTTCGCGTTCTACGCGGTTACCGAAGCGTTCCTCGCCGAAAATCTCGGCGGCCGGTACGAGAAGATCGGCAACGCCTTCGCGGGAGCCGCCTTCAAGCTACCGAGCGGCAAGGACGACGTGCCAGGCCTCGCCGACGCTCTGAAGTCGTACGAAGCCAAGTCGACCGAAAAATCCGGCGAGTAACCCTTCCGACATCGCCTCAAAACGAATCTCCGTCCCAGGCTCCAGCCTGGGACGAAACTAAACCCGAGGCTCCGCCTCGCCCCCCCCGCAAGAAGATTCAGCCACTAACTCAATCGACGAGCGACCACAGCCCAAACCTGCCGGTCGCGCGGCATCAGCAAGATCACCGCCGCCTCCTCGGCTTTCGTCTGCAGCTTCTTCTGCACCACCAGCGGATCGATCTCCACGCCCCGCTTCTTCACCTCCACCCGGCCGACGTTCCGCGCCGCCAGCAACGCGGCGAGTCGCTTCATGTCAAACGGCAGAGTTTCGAGCACTTCAAAGCCGGCGAAAACCGGATTGTCGAACCGTTCATCGCCGGTGAGATAAGCCACTTTCGGCGCGACAGCATTCAAGCCATGGACCCGACTGACATCCCCCGTCAGCCGGGCCGCGAGGATGGCCGCGTGCGGTTCGTAAAGGTAGCGGCCAAACTGCGCAGCCACGCCAGGTTCCACGTCCGCTTGGCCGCGCCACGTGCTCGTTTGATGATCGTCCACGATCGTCGCCGTGCGCGCGCCGGGCT
>JAEYRT010000155.1 GCA_023435325.1 Pseudomonadota bacterium
CGGAAATCACGCTGAACGGTCATAAAAACCACAGCAGCAGATCGGCTATTGGCGCACTGGATCGTTGCACTTGCGGCGGTGCAAAACGTTGATTTTCTGAATAAATGAGCTACTAGCCCTTATTAAATAAGGACTTCAGCATGATTCATGCGTGAAGTCCTTTTTTATTCAGGGCAAACAGCTTCTATTTCAATAGCTTTTGGCAAATTTTGAAATTTCTTTGCTAGCGCTCAACTCACAAATTCATCGCGGGTGCTGTTTTGTAAATGGCTGGTGTCACCCCAGCCAACCAAGGTCAAGCCCTCCGGCGTCCACAGCAAACGGTTGATGGCGGCATTGCCCAGTTCCCAGGTGCGTGGGGCTTGCAAATCCTGGCTTGTGGCCAGGCGGTACAAAATGTCCATCACGCCACCGTGTGCCACCAGGGCAATTTGTCCGCCGATGTGGGCTGCCGCCAGCCGGTTCACCGAATGCTGAATGCGGCTGCGCAGCATGTGCAGTGATTCGCCGCCGCCGTCGGGCACAAAGTCAGGATCACGCCTGCGCCACAGCAGCGCCTTGTCGGGCTGCTCGGCTTCCACTTCCACGAAAGTGCGGCCCTCAAAACTGCCAAAGGAACGCTCCCGCAGCCCTGCATCCGGCTGCACAACACAGCCGGTGGCGGCGCCGATGGCCTGGGCGGTGACCAGAGCACGCTGCAAGTCGCTGCTGTAGATGGCGTCAAATTTCTCGTTGGCCAGTGCGGCGCCGGCGCGCTCTGCTTGCCACAGACCGGCATCATTGAGCGGAATGTCCAGATGACCTTGGATACGAGCGTCCACATTCCAGGAAGTCTCGCCGTGGCGAATGGCAACGATACGGGTAGCGTGCATGCAGCATCAGGCGCGCGAGGGCGCCACAAGTCAAACAATCCAGAGCCTCAGGCCGAGGCGTGCAGCTCTCCATTGTCGGTCATTCCCACATACCTTGCCCATCGCTATTGCACAAGGTTTTTTGCGCGAAGGCACAGAAACGCATGAGCTTATTGCGTGAAATTGCTTAAGCATCGTTATAAACGTAGCCAGACAACACAAACAGCGATGAGCGGTGTCATGGTGGTGTGCTTTTTGCTTGCTATAGGCAAACCCTAGGGCGAAGTACAGGCCGCCCGTGGCATACCGAAACCCTTTCACTTCCACGGAGACGAAGATGATCTTGAAAACTTTGGGTACTGCAATGCTGGCCGCCGGCCTGCTGACTTCTGCGGCTTTGGTGCAGGCGGAAACCGTGCGCTGGGCTCGTTCCGCAGACCCAACCACGCTGGACCCGCATGCCTTCAACACCGGCACCAATTTTGTGTTGTTGCATCAGATGTATGAAACCCTGGTCAACCGCAGTGCTGACGGCAAATTGCTGCCGCTGCTGGCCACAGAGTGGAAGATGCTGCCCAACGATCCCACAGTCTGGGAGTTCAAGCTGCGTCCCAATGTGAAGTTCCATGACGGCTCCACCTTGACCGCCAAGGATGTGGTTTTCTCGCTCAACCGTGCCAAAGGCCCCAATGCGCAGGTGAAGTCCCTGCTGGCCTCGATGGAAAGTGCCACTGCCGTGGATGACCTGACCGTGCACGTCAAGACCAAAGGCCCGAATCTGATCTTCCCGAACAACCTCACCAACATGTTCATCATGAGTGAGGCATGGGCCAAGGCCAACAATGCGGCCGAAACCCAGGACACCACCAGCAAGACAGAAAACGGCGCAACCCGTGCTGCCATGGGGACCGGGGCATTCACCTTGGCGACGCGGGAAATCGACAGCCGCACCGTCCTCAAGCAAAACCCCGACTACTGGGGCAAAGACCAGTTTCCGATGGATGTGACCGAGTTGGTCTACCTGCCCATCAAGTCGCCCGCCACGCGTGTGGCAGCGCTGCTGTCCGGCGAAGTGGATTTTGCCCAGGACATTCCCGCGCAAGACGTGGCACGTCTGAAGCAGGACAGCAAGCTGCGCATCAATGAAGGGCCGGAGAACCGCTCCATCTTCCTGGGCCTGAACGTGGGCGCTGCAGAGCTGAAATCTTCCAACGTCAAGGGCAAGAACCCCCTGGCCGATCCCAAGGTGCGTGAAGCCATGGAGTTGGCCATTGACCGTGATGCCATCAAGCGCTCGGTCATGCGCGGCCTGTCCAATCCTTCGGGCGTGATGGCGCCGTCCTTTGTGAACGGCTACACCAAGGAAATGGGCGCATACAAGAAAGCCGATGTGAACAAGGCCAAGGAGTTGCTCAAGGAAGCGGGCTACCCCGATGGCTTCACCATCACCTTGCACAGCCCCAATGACCGCTACGTAAATGATGAAGCCATCAGCACGGCGATTGCGGGCTTCCTGGGGCGCGTGGGTATCAAGACCGAAGTGGTGTCACGCCCCATTGCGCAGCACAGTGTCTCCATCGTCAAGGCTGACAGCGACTTCTACCTGTATGGCTGGGGTGTGCCCACTTACGACTCGGCCTACATCTTCGACTTCCTGGTCGCCACCCGCGGCAAGGAAGGTCGCGGTGCGCAGAACGCCACTTACTACAGCAACCCCGATCTGGATGCCAAGATCATCTCGCTGTCGTCGGAAAGCGATGTGGCCAAGCGCAACGCCACCATCAAGCAAATTTGGGACGTGGTGCAAAAAGAACGTTTCTACATCCCGCTGCATGACCAGGTGATCCACTTTGCCTCCACCAAGGCCATTGATGTGCCCGTGCATCCTGACAACACACTGCACTTCAAGGAAGTGAAGATCAACAAGAACGCGAAGTAAGTCTATGCTGGTCCATCTGCTGCGCAGACTGGGCCAGTCAGTCCTGGTGCTGCTGGCCGTCTCGCTTGTTTCTTTTATGGTGTTTCGCCATATCGGTGATCCCACCATCAGTTTGCTCGGCGAAGACGCCACGCTGGAAGAACGCACTGCCCTGGTGGAAGAGCTGGGGTTTAACAAGCCCGTGCCCTTGCAATACCTGTCCTATGTGGGCAAGGTGTTGCAGGGCGATTTGGGTATTTCCTATCGCCTCAAACGCCCTGTGGCGGAAGTCATTGCCGAGCGCCTGCCCGCCACACTGGAGCTGGCCATCACCGCAGCCGTGCTGGCACTGGTGATTGGCATTGTGCTGGGGGTGTATACCGCCATCCAGAAGGATGGCTGGCTCAGTCGCTCCATCATGACGGTGTCGCTGGTGGGTGTGTCCTTGCCCACGTTTTTGATTGGCATCGGACTGATCTATCTGTTTGCCGTGGAGCTGCGCTGGCTGCCCTCGTTCGGACGGGGTGAAACCGTCAACATAGGTGGCTGGGAAACGGGCTTTCTCACGGCCTCCGGCTGGGCGGCGCTCATCATGCCTGCCATCACGCTGGGCTTTTACAACATGACGCTGATCATGCGCCTGGTGCGTGCCGAGATGCTGGAGGTGCTGCGCTCCGACTACATCCGCTTTGGCCGCGCGCGCGGACTGCAGGAAAAAAGCCTGTATTTCGGTCATGCGCTGCGCAACACGCTGATTCCCGTCATCACCATTGCCGGTCTGCAGATCGGTTCGCTGATTGCCTTTGCCATCGTCACAGAAACCGTGTTCCAGTGGCCGGGTGTGGGCCTGTTGTTCATTTCCTCGGTGCAGGGTGTGGACGTGCCTTTGATCGCGGCCTACCTGATGTTCATTGCGCTTTTGTACGTCGTGATCAATCTGTTCGTGGACTTTTTGTATGTGCTGGTAGACCCCCGCCTGCGAAAGAAATGAGGGGCTGCAATGACTGAATCCGTAAAACCGAATGCCCCGTTGCCCACGGGCTGGAAAGCCAGCGACTCTCCCGTCAAGCGCGCATTTGCCAAATCGCGTCTGGTGCAAGTCGCTACCGGCGTGCTGACCATGCTGGTGCTGGCCACCATCTGTGCACCGTGGCTGGCGCTGCACAATCCTTTTGATCCAGCGAACCTGGATTTGATGGACGCTTTTACTCCGGTGTGGAGCCAGGGCATGGGAGAAATGTTCTACCCCCTGGGCGCTGACGACCAGGGGCGTGATGTGTATTCGGCCATTCTGTATGGTCTGCGCATGTCCGTCTTCGTGGGTGTTGCAGCCGTGGCGCTGTCACTCATCATCGGTGTGCCGCTGGGCCTGATTGCCGGTTATGCCGGGGGCTGGTTTGACACCCTGCTCATGCGCATTGCCGATGTGCAGCTGACCTTTCCCGTGATCCTCGTGGCGCTGCTGATCTTCGGTATTGCCCGTGGCATGTTGCCCGAGGGCTATCGCGATGACATGGCCGTCTTCGTCATCATCGTGGCCATTGGCCTGTCTGACTGGGTGCAGTATGCGCGCACCGTGCGCGGTGCAGTGATGGTGGAAAAGCAAAAGGACTACGTGCTGGCTGCCCAGCTCATTGGCCGCAGCAAGACAGCTATCCTGACCAAGCACATCCTGCCCAACATGCTGGCCCCCATCCTGGTGATTGCCACCATCAGCTTTGCCCATGCCATCGTGGCGGAATCCACGCTGTCGTACCTGGGTGTGGGGTTGCCTCCCACGGCACCTTCGCTGGGTACATTGATTCGCATTGGCCAGAGCTTCCTGTTCTCTGGTGAATGGTGGATCTTGCTGTTCCCCTCGCTGGTGCTGCTGGCGCTGGCCCTGTCCGTGAACCTTGTCGGCGACTGGCTGCGCGACGCTCTGAACCCCAGGCTGCAATGAACATGACCCCAGACACCCCAACCACCGTGCCTGCCGGTGATGCGACCGGCACGCCTGTGCTGCGCGTGCGCAACTTGAGCGTCACGTTTGATACTTACAAAGGCCCTGTGCACGTGCTGCACGATGTGTCTTTCGACATCTGGCCCGGCGAAATTCTGGGTGTGGTCGGCGAGTCCGGTGCCGGCAAGTCCATGACCGGTTCCGCTGTCACTGGCCTGATCGAAGCTCCGGGCCGCATCTCGGGGGGCACCGTTGAGTTGCGCGGTGAGCGCATTGACACGCTCCGGGGCGAAGACCTGCGGCGCATCCGTGGCAAGCGCATCGGCACCATCTTTCAGGACCCGCTGACCAGCCTGAACCCGGTCTACACCGTGGGACGCCACCTGGTGGAAACCATTCGCACCCACTTGCCTGTGAGCGAGAAAGAGGCCGAAGCCCGTGCACTGGCTTTGCTGGAAGAAGTGGAAATTCCCCATGCCAAGCAGCGTATGGCGCAATACCCGCACCAGTTTTCCGGGGGAATGCGTCAGCGCGTGGCCATTGCCTTGGCGCTGTGTGCCGAACCCGAACTCATCATTGCCGACGAGCCCACCACGGCGCTGGACGTGTCCGTGCAGGCACAGATCATCGCGCTGCTGCGCAAGGTCTGCAAAGAGCGTGGTGCAGCTGCCATGCTGATCACGCACGACATGGGCGTGATCGCCGAAACGGCCGACCGTGTCATGGTGATGTACCACGGCCGTGTACTGGAAACCGGGGAGGTTCGCCAGGTGCTGGATGCTCCGCGTGACCCGTACACACAGGTGCTCATGGCGGCCATTCCCAGCGTGCACCAGCGTGTGGAGCGCCTGCCCGTACCCGAAGTCGGGGGGGGACCCATTGCCCAGGCTGTTCCCTGGACGCCCAAACCCCTGACGTCGGACGCGGCGCATGTGCGTCCGCTGCTGGAAGTCAAAGACCTGTGCAAGGACTACGATCTGTCCAGTGGTTGGCTGGCCCGGCTGCTGGCAGGTGAGGAGAAGAAAATCCTCAAAGCGGCGGATCACGTGAGCTTCAACATCCGCAAGGGCACCACCTTTGGACTGGTGGGCGAATCCGGCTCTGGAAAATCCACCGTGGCACGCATGGTGGCAGGCCTGACCCCGCCGACCAGCGGCATTATTTTGTTCGATGGTGTGGACAAGTGGAGTCCTGCAGCCCAGACCGTGGCCATGCGTCGCCGTTTCCAGATGATCTTCCAGGACCCCTATGCCAGTCTGAATCCCCGATGGACGGTAGAGCAACTGATTGCCGAACCGCTGGTGGTGCTGGGTTTGACGGCGGGCCCTGCCGAGACTGCCGAGCGCGTACAGGAAGCACTGCGCCGTGTGCGCATGAAGCCCGACGATGCCAAGAAATATCCGCACCAGTTCTCGGGCGGTCAGCGCCAACGCATTGCCGTGGCGCGTGCCTTGGCGAGCAAGCCGGAATTCATTATCTGTGACGAGCCTACGTCTGCTTTGGATGTGTCGGTGCAAGCGCAGGTGCTGAACCTGATGCGTGACTTGCAGGACGAGTTTGGCCTGACCTATCTGCTCATCAGTCACAACCTTGCCGTGATCCGCCACATGTGCGATGACATCGGCGTGATGCAGCGCGGCAAGTTGGTCGAAGTGGGTGATGCGCAGGCGGTGTTGGACGATCCGCAGCACCAATACACCAAGGATTTGATGAGCGCTATTCCGGATATTGCGCACGTGCATTGAGCTTCTCGGCTCCCTCTCCTGCTTGCGGGAGAGGGCTGGGGTGAGGGTGCATTCGCTATTCACTCCTTCCCCCTTTGGGGGAAGGCGGGGATGGGGGCTTTGTGTCTCTTGTTTGGCTACTGCTGTTGGATTGGGTTCTGAGGCCGGGTCTCGCCCCAGCAGGCGAGACCCAGCCTCTGGATAAAAACTCATAGCAAGTAGCCAAACAAGAAGCAAAAAGCCCCTCTCCCAACCTCTCCCCAAAGGGGCGAGGAGCCAAAGAAGCCAGCTACGCTTTCTGCGCCTCAGCAGTGGCCGCTTCCTCGCGCAAGGAAGCCTCCAAAGACCGCGCCCGCGCCGTCACCGCGCAGCCCATGGATGCCAGCATGATCAAGCCAATGGCCAGGCACTGGCT
>JAEYRT010000256.1 GCA_023435325.1 Pseudomonadota bacterium
CAGTTGATGCGCTCGACCCGCGCACCATTTCCCAGGTGAAAACGGGCCACAGGGTCCAGGGGGCGCCCCTTATCCATTCCCTTGACCAAGTAATGCGCAGCACATGCCATGATGGCCTTGCGCAACACATGGTGTGTACTCCATTGCTGCAGGTTCTCGCATGCCTGCAGCAGTTGCGCCGCCTGCACGGGGGCTGTCCCGCCCAGCGCCTTGCCCATTGCCGCTTGTTGCTTAGCGGGCCACTGTGCCAGCACGGCATCCCCTTGTTTGAGCAACCACTGTCGAAAACCCGGAATCGGCGAGAGCGTGGCAAAGTGGCGCAGCTTGGGAAACTCTGCCAACAAGTCATCCACCACCCGCTTGATCAAGGAATCGCCAAAACTCACGCCTCGCAGCCCACTTTGCGTGTTACTGATCGAGTAGAAAATTGCCGTGGTGGCCTTGCTCAGATCGGCGCGCGCGCCGTGCTCATCCAACAGCGGTGCTATGGCATCCGACATTTTGTCCACCAGCGCCACTTCCACAAAAATCAGTGGTTCATGGGGCAGTTTGGGGTGAAAAAAACCATAACAGCGGCGGTCACTATCCACGCGGTTTTTCAGATCCGCCCAGCTGCGGATATCGTGTACGGCCTCGTATTCGATGAGCTTTTCCAATAGCGAGGCCGGCGAGTCCCAGGTGAGCTTGCGCAGCTCCAGGAAGGCCACGTCAAACCAGTTGGTAAACAGGTGTTCCAGCTCCGCATCCAGAGCGACAAAGCGTTTGTCGCTTTTGGGCAATCCCAGCAACTGGGCACGCATATCGATCAAAAAGCGCATGCCGCCTTCAGGCACGGAAAACCGCTGCAGCAAGCGCGTGCGCGCGGAAACCAGCGATTTGCGCAAGGCGATTTCGGCTTGCGTCATTTCTGCCGCATCTTGCGCCTGTTCCAGCTGCTGGCGCGCCGCCTGGATGCGCTGCGCATCCGGGCCAAACTGCTCGCACATCAGCTGCCACAGCTCTTGCCTGTGTGCATCGCTGGCCGTGGCATACCACTGCATGATGGCCTGCGCATGTTTGGCTGCCTCCACTTCACTGAGCTGCTCGCTAGATGCCGCCTGCAAATCATCCATCAAGCGCCGCAACATGCGCGGCGGCAGTGCCTCCTGTCCTCGGCGCAGCGAAGCGCGCTGGTCCATGGAACGATTTGTAGTGCTCTCCGCTTTTTTGGCAGAGCCACCGCGCAACATATCCATGCTACGCGCCAACCAGTCAGAAGCTACTTTCATGCGGGACAGTCTTTGGAGTACGAGTCAACAAACACAGGCATGGTGCCGTGCGCTATGGCTGCTTCATTATCGGCGCCGAGCTGTGGCACTCAGTCACCGGGGAGACCTCTGTCACTGCTGCCAGGCCGCCCGGCGGTTCGGTTAACTGCCGTCTGTGATCCCGCGCCGGTGCACCAGTGCACGCACCTGGGCGGTGGTATTCACCACCATCTGCTCCAGGTCCTGGGCTGAACCACCCAAAGGTGTGACACCCAGCTGCGCCAGTCGCTCGCGCAGTGCAGGTTGGCGCAGCGCCTGGTTGGCTGCTGCATTCAAACGCTGCAGGACAGGCTGCGGTATGCCAGCAGGGGCCACCAGGCCAAACCATGTAATGGCCAAGTCGTTGAGCTGGGGGTAACCCAGCTCCGCCAAAGTGGGCACTTGTGGCAACTCTGGCAATCTTTGCTTGGCCGCTACGGCAAATGGCTGCAAGCGCCCCGACCTGATGTGCGGAGCAGACGACGGAAACTGGTCGCTCAACACCTGGGTTTGCCCCGCCAGGGCACTGTTGACCACCGGGCCCATGCCCTTGAAAGGAATGTGGCGCAGTTGAATGCCCAGGTCTGCATTCATGGCCTCCAGAATCACATGACCGATGGAGCCTACGCCGGACGAGCCCGCCGTCCAGCTATCGCCATTCCTGCGGGCTGCGGCCAAGAATTGGGCGAAGTCACGCACCCCAAAACCTGTGGGCACGGAAAACACCGAGGCAATCGAGGCCAATGGAGCCACCATGGCAAAGTCTTGCAAAGGCTGCACGCGAGCGGCTTTCAGCACCACGGGGTTGACCGCCAAGGTGCTGATCGAGCCCAGACCCACGGTGTAGCCGTCTGGTGCAGCATGCGCCAGGACTTCCGCCCCCAGCATGCCTCCAGCGCCTGCCTTGTTTTCCACCACGACGGAGGCACCCAGATGGGACTGCATGGCATCGGCCACCAGACGCGCCACGATGTCGGTCGAGCCCCCGGAGGCAAATGGCACGATCAGCTTGACCGGCCGATGGGGATAAGCCGCCGAACGCGCCCACGCTGGCGCAGCACAGGCTGCTGCCACTCCGGCAGCCCCTGCCAACCAAGCGCGACGTGTGGACAAATCGTGGTTCATGGTGGCCCTCCTGCCAGCACCAATAAAAAATGAAGCAGTTAGCGTAGCAAAACAAAGGGTTTGAAAGCGTTTCCACTTTCAAACCCTTTCTGGTCAAGCGCTAATAGCTATCGCTTTTGTTTCAATCATCCAGCTTGGACAAGTCACGCACTGCGCCAGTATCCGCCGAAGTCACCAGCTTGGCGTAAGCCTTGAGCGCTGCCGACACCTTGCGTGGGCGCGGCTGGGCGGGCTTCCAGCCCTTGGCATTTTGTTCCTCGCGACGGCGTGCCAGCTCTTCGTCGCTGACCAGCACGTCGATGGAGCGATTGGGAATGTCGATGCGAATACGGTCGCCGTTTCGCACCAGGCCGATCGCGCCACCCGCTGCCGCTTCGGGCGAACAATGACCAATCGACAGACCGGATGTGCCGCCGGAGAAACGACCATCTGTCAGTAGCGCGCAGGCTTTGCCCAGGCCCTTGGACTTGATGTAGCTGGTGGGGTACAGCATTTCCTGCATGCCAGGGCCGCCCTTGGGACCTTCGTAGCGCACCACGACCACATCACCGGCCACCACTTTGTCATCCAAAATGTTTTGTACGGCTTCGTCTTGCGACTCCACCACGTGAGCGGGGCCTTCAAACACCAAGATGGATTCATCCACACCGGCTGACTTCACCACACAACCGTTTTGCGCGATGTTGCCGAACAGCACGGCCAGGCCACCTTCCTTGCTGAACGCGTGGTCGTAGGAGCGGATACAGCCTTCGGCACGGTCCAGATCCAGGCTGGGCCAGCGCGTGTTCTGGCTGAATGCCGTCTGCGTGGGAATGCCGGCAGGGCCTGCCAGGTAGAAGTGCTTGACCGCTTCGTCTTGCGTCACCATCACATCCCATTTGGCCAGCACCTCGGCCATGGTGCCGCCCGACACCGTGGGCACATCCGTGTGCAGCTTGTCGGCACGTGCCAGCTCACCCAGGATGGCCATGATGCCGCCTGCGCGGTGCACATCTTCGATATGGTACTTCTGGGTATTGGGCGCGACCTTGCACAGCTGGGGCACGACGCGCGAGAGACGGTCGATGTCGGCCATGGTGAAGTCGATACCGGCTTCCTGGGCAATTGCCAGCAAGTGCAGGATGGTGTTGGTGGAGCCGCCCATGGCGATGTCCAGCGTCATCGCATTTTCAAACGCCTTGAAACCCACGGAGCGAGGCAGCACGGATGCGTCATCCTGCTCGTAATACTGGCGTGCGAGCTCCACGATGCGGCGACCTGCCCGCAGGAACAGCTCTTCGCGGTCAGCATGCGTGGCCACCACAGTACCGTTGCCTGGCAGGGACAGGCCCAGTGCTTCGGTCAGGCAGTTCATGGAGTTGGCCGTGAACATGCCCGAACAGGAACCGCAGGTGGGGCAAGCAGAACGTTCCACCTGCGCCACCTGCTCGTCGGTGTAGTTCTTGTCGGCCGCAATCACCATGGCATCGACCAGGTCGAGCTTCTTGAACTCGATGACATTGGTGCTGGGGTTGGCCAGCTTGGTCTTGCCGGCTTCCATGGGGCCGCCGGAGACAAAAATCACCGGAATGTTCAGGCGCATGGCAGCCATGAGCATGCCGGGGGTGATCTT
Organism: Pseudomonadota bacterium; assembly: GCA_023435325.1. Lineage (GTDB taxonomy): Bacteria > Pseudomonadota > Gammaproteobacteria > Burkholderiales > Burkholderiaceae_C > Comamonas. The sequence goes on from JAEYRT010000256.1 coordinate 4,024, forward strand.
GTCGCAATTGGAGATGCACACCAGCGCATCGGCGCAGTGGGCGTTGACCATGTACTCCACGCTGTCCGCAATGATGTCGCGGCTGGGCAGCGAATACAGCATGCCGTCGTGGCCCATGGCAATGCCGTCGTCCACGGCAATGGTATTGAACTCCTTGGCCACACCACCGGCCTTTTCGATCTCGCGCGCGACCAGCTGGCCCAGATCCTTCAGGTGCACGTGACCGGGCACGAATTGCGTGAACGAGTTGGCAATGGCGATGATGGGCTTGTCAAAGTCGCCATCTTTCATACCAGTGGCACGCCACAGGGCGCGGGCACCGGCCATGTTGCGGCCGCCAGTGGAAGTCTTGGAACGATATGCAGGCATGGTGGAGCGTTGTAGTCGTTGAACAGTTGTCTCGTGCTTGCCTGGGTTGGACCACCAGGCAATTCAGCCATTATGTCCCACCACTTCAGCACCCGAGGTATGTGACACCCCGTACGCCATCAGATGCCTACCCTCGCAATTGGTGAGCACGTCCGTCAACGTTTGCGCCACGCACCCAGACGTTCGCGCTGCTTTTGCAGGCGCTGCTGCCTGCGCTTTTCCATGCGCACCATGGCCTTGCGCTGGGTCAGCCCCGAATGATCGGCATAGGCGAACCATGCAGCGCTCAACCCAAAGCCTGCAATCACCCACCACCAGGACAGCCTGGAGACGCCGCCCACATCCGAGACGCCGAGATAAGCCAGCGTCTTGCACAGGGCCAGCAACGCTGCTGCGCTTAGCAGCCACATATTTGCTTACCTCTCTTCACGCTGCATTCACGCATGCAATACATCTGCTTCATCCCTGCCTCTACAATGGTGCCAACATCTCCCCATCAGAGAGGAAAGTGTAACGATGAAGCGTTCTTTGATCACTCTTGCCATGACCATGAGCGTGGCAGTCCCCGCCATGGCCGACCAGGCTCTGGCCACCGCCAAAAACTGCATGGCTTGTCATGCAGTGCAAAAAAAGCTGGTGGGGCCTTCGTTCAAGGATGTGGCCAATAAATACGCAGGCCAAAGCGATGCAGCGGCCAAGCTGGCCAGCAAAATCGTGCAAGGCAGCAGCGGCGTGTGGGGCCCCGTTCCCATGCCAGCCAACAACCAGGTCAGTGCAGCAGATGCGCAAAAACTCGCCACTTGGGTGCTGACGCTGAAATAAGCCAATAAGCCCTACGCCAGCGCCAGAACCATTCCATGACAAATGCCAGTCAGTTCATTCACTGACTGGCATTTTTCTTTGGAAACTTGCCCAAAATCTTTTTATTGATAGCTGGCCACGCTGAAAGGACAAGCATTTCAGATAGTTTTCTACCTGAAACCAGCTGCTGGTCAGCGTTTACAGCTCTCTTTTTTTTCAGGAACGCAAATCGCGCGGGGTGACATCCAGGGGATCTATATTGTCTGCCGGGTGCGCGGGTGCAGCCACAGACGTAGGCGTAGCCGCAGACGCAG